>JBIICC010000041.1:0-7157 GCA_044239085.1 Candidatus Planktophila sp. | reverse complement strand
TTCCTCGGAATCATCATCTCGGTACTCACTATTCGTTTGAGCCCTGGAGTTGTTCCTGCTTACAAGTCACTCGCGATTCCACTATTTTTAATGGCGACTCCACTCCTCGATACAACGGTTGCAGTTATATCTCGCCTTTATCGTGGCATCTCACCATTCCAAGGCGGACGCGATCATCTATCTCACCGTTTAATGCGCAAAGGTTTAAACCGCAGAATCACAGCATTTACCTTGTGGGGCTTTGCAGGTATTTATGGCCTCATTGCGACAGCAATTTATATCTGGCCAGACACCTGGGGCACTCAACTCACAATCTTTGGTGCGATTACCTGGGTCTCAATGCTCATTTACTTCTTACGAATTCCATCAGAGGGGTAGACTTAATCCATGTCCGATAAAAATGATGATATGAAGGCAAGAATGCTTGCAGCCCTTGAAGCGAAGAAGAATAAGAAGGGCGCTCCAGGAACTCAGACACACTCTGAAACTGGATCAAAGATTCGTGGTGGACAACGCAGCGGTGGAGCTCCACAAGTTCAGCGCAAAGCTGGTCCATCAGGTTCTGGTTCTGCAGGTTAATTAACGCCTGACTTAACTAATACTTAAATAAAGACTTAATACAAAAAAGTTGTGGCTCGGGACAGGATCGAACTGTCGACCTCACGATTTTCAGTCGCGCGCTCGTACCAACTGAGCTACCGAGCCATTATTTAGTTGTGGTCGTACTTTAAAAAAGAGAAGAGCGTGTGGACACTCTCCTCTTCCGCGACCCGGACGGGACTTGAACCCGCGACCTCCGCCGTGACAGGGCGGCGCGCTAACCAACTGCGCTACCGGGCCTTGATAAATCAAAGCCTTTACTTCTGGTACTGCTTGCCTCTTGTGCCCCCAACGGGATTCGAACCCGTGTTACCGCCGTGAAAGGGCGATGTCCTAGGCCCCTAGACGATGGGGACGTTTGAGGCTCGCAAATCGTACCTTCTTAAGCGTGCACGACCAAACTCGCCTAAAAAATGCGAGGAATTAAGGCTCTTTTTAGAGCAGTGACCACTTCACAGTCACTGAGACAGAAACGTCCTGCTCACCGAGATCAATCACTGTCGCATCTGCTGATTCAGCTTTTGCGATACCCATTACTGGAACATAGGGAGTCGGTGATGAGTTCTCGATTAAGTAAGTAACTTTGCCAAGCTTCACTCCGAGCAGCGATGCATACGAAGCAGCCTTTGCACGCGCATTCTTCACAGCTGCTGTGCGAGCCGCAGTTGTCGCCTTTGTATTATCAAGAACAAACGGTGTTGCGCCATTGAGTTGAAGGCTATCGCCACCTGCTGCAACGATTGAATCTACGACATCTCCAGCAGAACCAGCTGCTCTTACAACGATGTTAAATGACTGAGATGCGCGGTAACCAATAAGTGTTGAAGTGTTATTTTCATACTTATATTCAGGGTTAATTGAGACGCTCTGAGTTGCAATATCTTTCTTATCGATCTTTGCAGCCAATAGAGCTGCACGAACTGCTGCAGAAGTTTTCGCAGTTGCAGCTAGCGCCTCTTTACTTGTAGCGCCAACGTTGGTCGAAGTTGCACTAATACGTACTGCATCTGGGACCACCTTCACGGCACCTTGTGAATTCACAGTGATATAGCGAGGTGGCGCAGCCTGTGCCGATGGGGCTATTACTGCCGCCATAGCGATTGTGAGTGCTGCGATTGCTGAGATACGTGTACGAGTAGTCATGTACCTATTATCCCTTATTTGCTGTGTTAAGAGATATAGATTCCTGTGTGATCTCGGAGCATTCGATCGAGTGAGAAATACTCGTGAGCACGAGCCTTACCCACAGAACCTAATCGGCTGCGCAGAGATGCATCAGATACCAGTGCAGAGAGCGCACTTGCCATCGCACCTGCTTGTGGAGCTATAAGGAAGCCAGTCACATCGTTTTCGACGATATCGGAAATTGATCCCACGGCAGGAGCAACAATCGGCAAGCCAGCTTGAGCAGCTTGAATCAAGGTAAGTGGAATGCCTTCATTATCGCTAGTCAGAATCGCAATATCACTTACTGCAAATAAGTTATCAATATCTTTACGCCATCCAAGGAAAGTAACTGGAAGGTTCTCGCGGCGTGCGCGTTCTTTGCTCTCTTCAAATAGCTCGCCTTCGCCAGCAACTAAGAAGTTCACTGCGACACCTCGCTGAACCATCTGAGATGCAATATCCAGCAATCGATCTGGTCGCTTGATCTGAGTTAAGCGACCGACAAAGGTGCAGTAAACCGCTGCTGGGTCGAGTTCAAGTTCCCTACGAAGAGAAGCCTTATCTGCTGTCTTTGGTTCAGGTAACCCAGGAAAGAAGACGCTGTATTGCGATGCTTTACCAACACCTACTGCAAGCAAATCGTTCTTAACTTCATTGCCGATAGCAATCAGATGATCAGTCTTCTTCGCCAAGAATTTCTCGATGGCGATAACAAGCTTTACCTTCCAACCTGAGAAATAACCGTGCAGTAAGTGGCCGTGGAAGGTGTGAATTCTTGTTGCACTGCGCCCAGCGAAGATTGTTGCAAGGCGACCAAGTACTCCGGCCTTTGCAGTGTGGGTATGAATTACATCCGGGCTGAATTTACGGATAGTTGCAATCAATCCGATAAAAGCTTTTAGATCTGAAATCGGTGAAACCGAACGACCAAGGCCGGCAATTCGAGTTGCCTTGATATCTGTTGCAACTTCATCAAGATAATCAGCTTCGGTCTCATCGCAATATCCGGTAATCAGAACCTGCTCGAATTTGCTGGAATCAAGACCGCGCATCAATTCAGCCACAATGACAGCAGGACCACCCACATTCATGCGGGCGATGATCTGCATAACCTTGATGCGCTGCGCCATGTGGTTATCTTCTCGCAAAAAGGCGGGATAATTGCACTTATGAGTAGTGGGCAATTCGTATCTAACTGCACAGCAGATGCGATGGCCCGCGCCGCCGAACAGTTAAAGGCCGGCTCACTCGTAGCTTTCCCTACCGAAACTGTCTACGGACTCGGCGCCGATGCCACCAACCCCAATGCAGTTGCCAGAATTTATAAGGCAAAGGGCCGCCCAGCAGATCACCCGCTGATTGTTCACATTGGCGAAATGCAAGATATTGCCGAATGGTCAAATGAAATTCCTGATTATGCAATCGCGCTTGCTCGTAGTTTTTGGCCAGGACCAATGACGCTTATCTTGAAGAGAAGCTCACTGGCAAAAGATTTCATCACTGGGGGACAAGAAACTGTTGGATTGCGAGTTCCAGACCATGTCATTGCACTTGCGCTGCTAAATGAGTTTAAGAAGTTGGGCGGCAAAGGAATTGCGGCCCCTAGCGCCAATCGCTTTGGACATGTATCACCAACAACTTCAGCTGCTGTAACTGCCGAGCTTTCAGAGTATTTAGAGGAGAACGATCTGATTCTCGATGGTGGCCCATCGCAGGTAGGAGTTGAATCAACGATTATTGATTGCACAGGAGAGCTTCCAAAGATTCTGCGCCCAGGCGCAATTACCGAAGAGATGATTACTGGAGTAACCGGTCTGGTAATTGCTGATTCGGTTTCAGATATACGAGTAAGTGGATCACTTGAAAATCATTACTCGCCAGCTGCAAAAGTGATTCTCGATATCGCACCAGCAAGTGGTGATGGATTTATCGCGCTTTCAAATATCGAGACTCCTGCAGGTGTCGTTCGCCTTGCATCACCACAGAACAATGAAGAGTTTGCTCGTCTTTTGTACACCGCACTTCGTAGCGCAGATCAACAGGAACTAGCCAGGGTTGTGGTCGCACAACCAGCTGGCGATGACATCTCTGTTGCTATTCGCGACCGATTACTGCGTGCCAGCCGCGGTCGTTGAGGTGATAAAGTTCGCGTTCTAGCGCAGTAATAGCGTTAGTTCTTTAGTGGGGCCTATAGCTCAGCCGGTAGAGCAACGGACTTTTAATCCGTGGGTCGACAGTTCGAGCCTGTCTGGGCCCACACGTGTATCTTCACTCAGTGAAGAAAAGTACCTCGTGGATTCCCGCGTATATAACTCTTGGAATTATCTGGGGCTGCTCATTTATCTTTATCAAGATGGGTCTTGAATTCCTCACACCATTTGGAGTCGCATTCGTACGTTGCTTTTTAGGTGCGCTGACGCTTCTTGCTGTCGCTCGAATTCGTGGATTTAAATTACCGAGAAATCGTAAGGCACAACTTCATATCTGGGTTGTAGCGATCTTTCTCAATGTCCTTCCAGGAATTTTCTTCGCACTTGCTGAAACAGCAGTCACGTCCGTGCTTGCAGGAATTATTAACGCTGTAACTCCTCTGATGACCTTGATTGCAATTCTCCTGGTCAACCGCGAAGAGAAGGCAAAGACCTTCCAAGTAATGGGACTTCTTATTGGCTTCCTTGGAGTCTTGACAGTGCTCGGTGCTTGGAAAGGATTTGGAGATAACCCGCTCTGGGCAATCCTTGTGCTTCTCTCAGCAGTCGCCTGTTATGGAATCTCATTCCCGTATACGCGCAAATATGTAATGCCACTAGGAATTCAACCGGAATCAATAGTCTCGATGCAACTCGTTCTTGCAACTCTGACCTTGCTGCCATTCTTTTTATTTGACGGAGTCTCGAGCTATAGCCCTGAATTAGAACCAGTACTCGCGATGATTGCACTGGGTGTATTTGGTAGCGGTTTCGCTTATTTGTGGAACTTTAAGGTTATGGCGCTTGCTGGAAGTGCAATCGCGAGCTCGGTAACTTACATAACTCCAGTAGTTGCAATCATTGTGGGAGTCATCTTTCTCAATGAGAAGTTAACCTGGAACGAGCCAGTCGGCGCGCTCATTGTTTTGCTTGGTGCAGCAATTGCCCAAGAGCGTTTAAAACTTAAGAGATAGAGAAGCCGACAGGGCGCTCTTCTTAAGAATTGTCGTCTACGCTCTCAGAACTTTCTCTAGCCTTTTGTTGAACCGAGCGTTAATCCTGCAATAAATTGCTTACGCAGTACGAAGAAGAGAATCACTGTTGGAAGCGCGGCGATGATTGCACCAGCTGCCAAGAGGTTAAAGTCGGTTACATACTGTCCTTGCAGACGGCGCAAAGCAGATGTGATTGGGCGCTTTGAGTCATCTGACATCAAGACCAGAGCCCAGAAGAATTCGTTATAGATCCAGGTCGTCATCAAGACGCTGAGGGCAGCAAGGGCTGGACGCAAGAGCGGAAGAATGACGTTCCAATAGTGGCGGAATACATTGGCGCCATCGATAGTGGCTGATTCAGAGATTTCCTTCGGAATCGTCTTCATATAAGAAGAGAGCACGAAGGCTGCAAAGCCCACCTGGAATGCCACGTGGACAAGAATCAGACCTGCGTAGTTGTTATAGAACATATTGCGGTTGCCGAAGAGTTCTCCGACCCAGATAAACATCCAGAAGACTGGGATATAGGTAAGAACGATTGGCAACATATTTCCAGCTGTGAAGAGCAACAAGATGGTGAGATTAAACCTAAATTTATAGCGAGTAACAACGAATGCAATCAAAGAACCAAAGAAGAGAGTCAGGATTACAGCCGGAATTGTGACTATTGCGGAATTGAGAAGGTATCCAACAATCTGCATCTCTCTCACGGCATTTACATAATTATCAAAATTAAGACTTCTTGGCCAAGAGAAAATTCCATAAGAAATGATTTCGTTATATGGGCGAAGTGAGGTCCATACTGTCCACAGAATTGGGAAAATCCAAACAAAGGCAAAGAATCCGATAAAGATTGAGATGAATGCATCCTTGCGCTTCTGCTTGTCGCGATACTTTTTGTTTCTTACGATTTCAGCGCTCACTTGAGATCCTCCTTAAAGACAATACGGAGGTAAGTGATGATCGGCACGATGCAGAGCACCAGCAGGATTACAGCATAAGCAGCGCCCTTCATAGAGATGCCTTGGCCAGCAAAATTCTGGAAGACAAGAAGGTTGAGCAGAGGGAAAATTGTTGGGCTGCCGTAGATGATGTATACCAAGTCGAAGGCGCGCAGAGACTCAATTAGGGTAATTACAACGATGATGATGTTTACCGGTTGCATCGTCGGCAAGATAATCTTGCGGAAAATCTGCCACTCAGTAGCCCCATCGATAGCTGCCGCTTCCTTGAGCGCAGGATCAACTGATTTAAGGCCAGATAAATAGAGCAACATGATGTAACCAATGTGTCGCCATGATGCGACGCCCAAAATTACCCAGGTATTTATATCTGGGTTACCCCAGATAGATATCGCATTGCCAATATCTAGACCCATCAACCCCTGAACGAATCCACCAGGTTGGAACATAAAGTTCCAGATAATTCCGATGACTGCGAGAGAGAGCACAACTGGAAGGTAGAAGATGGATTCATAGAAGGCATGGCCTTTAATGCCTCGATCAACTTGATAGGCAAGCAGAATTCCCAGAGGTGTAGCAACTAGTATGAAGAAAGCGAGCCAAACTCCATTGTTCTTGAGCGCTTCGTAGAAAAGTGGCTCATTAAAGAATATGGACTTGTAATTTTGAATACCCGCCCACCGAATATCAGAGAGGCGAATTCCGTTCCAATAAGTGAACGAGAGAATTATTGTTACTACGGCAGGAACCCAGAGAAGAATAATCTGAAGGAGCGTTGGGATGCCAACAAACGCGGAGAGCGTAAAGCGATCTGTCTTGGAAAGAGTACGGCGGCTACGAGTTTCCTTACCCGCAGCCGCCGTCTTCATACCTTTAACCTACTAGAATTCTAATTAATTGACAAAGTAAATGTCAGTTAATTAGTTCTTAGGAAGTGCATCCCATTGTGCCTGTACGTTTTCGAGGATCTTGTTGATATCAGAAGGCTTCTTAATGAAGCTCTGGATAGCTGGACCAACAACTGGACCTGCAAAGTCTCCACGAGCATCGCGATCCAAGAAGAACATGATGTTCTGCGCTGAACCAAGGACAGCCAACTTCTGCTTGTTGAATGAATCGTATGAAGAAGTATCAAATGAACGCGATACATAGATATTTGTATCGCCAGCCTTGATTGCTTCTTTAATTCCTTCTGGAGATGCCCAGAATTCAGCAAGAGCCTTTCCGCCCGCTACGTTCTTACC
>JBIICC010000040.1:0-7407 GCA_044239085.1 Candidatus Planktophila sp. | reverse complement strand
AGGATGCAAGAAAGTTATCGATGCATTTATCGCTGGTGGAGTCGATGCCATTGAAATCGGTTTTCCCTATAGCGATCCCGTGATGGATGGTCCAACAATTCAAGCAGCTGCCGACCGTGCGCTATCACAGGGCACAGGCGCTGCAGAAGTTTTCGATGCTCTCAAATATGCAACCGACAAAGGAGTTCCATCGGTTGTCATGACTTACTGGAATCCGATTGAGAAATATGGCGTAGAGAAATTTGCGCAGGCAATCCATAGCAATGGCGGCTCTGGCGTCATTACCCCAGATCTCACCATTGAGGAATCTTCGCGCTGGAAAGATGCTGTTGAAAGTAGCGCAATCAATCCCATCTATGTTGTAGCTCCAAGTACTACTGATGCACGACTTGAGAAGGTCACATCACGATGTGGTGGATTCATTTACGCTGCAAGTTTGATGGGAGTAACCGGAACGCGCACGAGCGTTTCATCGGGAGCTGCCGATCTTGTGTCACGAATTCGCAAGAGCTCAAAGACTCCCGTTGCAGTGGGTCTAGGCGTCTCAACTCGCGAGCAAGCTAAGGGAGTTGCTGCGTATGCCGATGGCGTTATTGTTGGGTCAGCTTTTATCAATAAACTTTTGGATTCACCGGATGAGGAAAGTGGTTTGCAAGCAGTGCAAGAGTTAGCTACAGAGCTTTCAAAGGGAGTACGTGAAGGACGATGAATAAAGTGGTCTTCGAAAAGTTTGCACCATGGATTGGGCTCATTGCCCGCCTTGTGCTCGGCGGAACCCTCTTCATGGCGGGCTACCTAAAATTTGATGAGCTCGATAAATCTCAGATGGCTGTTCGTGCATACGAGATGTTGCCAGTGGCGCTAGCTAATTTAATCGGAATCGTTCTACCTTTCGCGGAAATCTTTATGGGGATTCTGCTTATCGTCGGTGCTGGGACTCGCCTCATGGGAATATTGAGCGCCCTCTTGATGTTGGTATTTGTAATCGGAATCTCTCAGGCGTGGGCTCGCGGTCTATCGATCGACTGTGGCTGCTTCGGCGGGGGTGGACAGGTTGCGCCAGGTGAGGCGAACTACCTAACTCCACTGCTACGTGATGCAGGCTTAGCAGCACTTGGGATTTACCTTTTTCTCTACCCACGAAGTAAATTTGCACTCGATAAGACACCAACAGTAGTAACCGCTTCCACAGAAAAGGATAAGTAGATGAGCAAGAAGCAGCAGCCAGGTAAAGATAACTTCACGAGAAATTTAGTAATTGCCGTAGTTCTCGGAGTTACCTTGATTATGCTCGTTCCAACGCTCCTTTCAAATCAGACCAACTCTGACGCGAAGATTCCTGCAAGCGTCTCTGCAGATCGTGGATATGGCATTGTCTTTAATGGCGAGCTCACAGGTGTTCCTGTCATCGATGTTTATGAAGATTTCCAATGCCCAGTATGTGCACAGTTTGAAGCAGCACAGGGTGATTATCTTGAAGCGCTGATTAAAGAGAAGAAAGCAACTGTTGTTTATCACACGCTCTCATTCCTAGGACCTGAATCAATTGCGGCAGCTAACGCGGCAGCGTGCTCTGCAGATGAAGGAAAGTTCCTCGAGTATCACAAGATGCTGATGCTTACTCAGCCAAAGGAGAACTCTGGTGCGTGGACAAATAATTCTCTTGCTGCAGCCGGAGCATCTGTTGGTTTAACCTCACAGAAGTTCACTAATTGTGTAACTAAAGGTGAATATGCAGATTGGGTTCAAAATGTTGCCGTTGCAGGCGCTGAAGCGAATGTGAATTCAACGCCGACAGTATTGATCAACGGTAAGGAATTAACTCGTGGAAATGCATACTACGATCGCGTTCAATTCCAGGCTGCCGTAGAAAAGGGTTAATTCTTGCGCTTTGCAATACCAACGCCGACAACTTCGGCTTTTGCAATAGGCCCGCTCACAATCCACATGTATGCACTCTGCATCATTGTGGGGGCGGGTCTTGCAATTTGGTTAGGCAATAAGCGATTTGTAGCAAATTTTCCGGAAGCTAAGAACGTTGTGGGAGATGTTGCAATCTATGCAATTCCCGCAGGTGTTATTGGCGGACGTCTTTATCATGTGCTAACTACTCCGGAAAAGTACTTTGATTCAACGGCTTCCCTGCTAGAGATTGTAAAAATCTGGAAAGGTGGCTTGGGAATTTGGGGCGCAATCTCATTAGGAACCTTGGCTGCACTTATCTCTTATCGTCGCATTTCTCGGAGAATTGAACTTCCAAGTTTCTCTCACTTTGCGGATGCACTTGCACCAGGATTGCTTATTGCCCAAGCTGTTGGTCGATTTGGTAATTGGTTTAATGCAGAGCTCTTTGGTCGTCCTCTCGATGCTCCTTGGGCCCTTGAAATTCCTAGATATGCCAGACCTGATGAATTTCTATCGTATTCAACTTTTCATCCAACCTTTCTCTACGAATCAATCTGGTGTCTTACCGCGGCAGCGCTCTTGATATTCCTTCCTGCTCGCTACAAGGCTGGTTCAATATTTGCTCTCTACATAATTCTCTATACCGCAGGTCGTTTCTTCATCGAGGGTCTGCGCATCGATCCAGCCCAAACCTTTGCTGGACTTCGAATCAATCAATATCTCGCGGCTTCACTCTTTCTCGGCGCAGGTGCTTACTTCCTGAAAAATTCCCGCGCCAAGCGGTAGGCTTGAAATATGGCTTTAGAGGATGTCTATCGTAGAAACCTTCATCACCGCACCCACCGTGCAGGTTGGTTACGTGCTGCAGTTCTTGGCGCAAATGATGGATTGGTCTCTACTGCAAGTTTGATGATCGGTGTCGCTGCTGCAAAGGCCGGTGAGCAGAGTTTCTTGATTACAGCAGGTGCCGCAGGAATCGCAGCAGGTGCAATGTCGATGGCAGTTGGTGAGTACGTTTCAGTTCGTTCACAGAACGATATTGAAGAGTCAGATCGGTTGCTTGAGATCGAACATCTTGCAATTGATCCAGAAGGCGAATTTGAAGAGTTAGTTGAGATTTATATGAAGCGAGGGCTGACTCGAGAGCTCGCTATACAAGTTGTTGATGCGATGCATAAACGTGATCCACTTGAGGCGCACCTACGAGATGAACTCGGCCAACACCCACATTCAAAAGCGCGCCCAGTTCAGGCAGCGATTGCATCTGCCATTGCATTTACCGCTGGTGGATTGATTCCTTTTGCTGGCGCCTTCGCCCCAACACCGGGTGCGGCGGCCACCAGCATCGTCGCCTTTGCGATACTGGGTCTGCTTGCAACAGGAATGATTAGCGCAAAGATCGCTGGCTCAAAGCTCCTCATCCCAACTCTGCGCGTGATTGGTGGCGGAGTCCTGGGAATGGCCATCACAGCAGGCATCGGACGAGCCCTTCATGTGAGTGGCATCTAGACCACCCCCTTGCTACGCTTCTCCACTCAGCATTAAAGATTTCTTCGGGCCAAAGTTGTCCCTTTTGTAACACTTAAAAGGAGATAGGGCTCAACATGGCACTCTCATCTAACTACCCTGCAGCGCAAGGGCTCTACGATCCTGCGCAAGAACATGATGCATGTGGCGTTGCGATGGTGGCTACCCTCAATAAAGTTGCAACACATGAAATCGTTGAAAAAGCTCTGACCGCACTTCGTAACCTGGAGCACCGTGGTGCATCCGGTGCAGAACCTGATAGCGGTGATGGCGCAGGAATTCTTATTCGCGTCCCAGATGCTTTCTACCAAGCAGAAACTACATTTGATCTTCCAGCTGAAGGTTCTTATGCAACTGGAATTGCATTTATCGCACAAGGTGCAGATGTACGTGGAGATATTGAAAAGCTTGCTGCTGAAGAAGGTTTGAAAGTTCTCGGATGGCGCCAGCTTCCTATCAACGCAAAATCTCTTGGTAAGACTGCAGTATCTGTCATGCCAAAGTTTGAACAACTCTTTATCAGCGGCCTCAAGAATGAATCTGGAATCGTTCTTGATCGTCTCGCCTTCGCACTTCGCAAGCGCGCAGAGCACGGCCTTGATCTCTACTTCCCATCACTTTCATCGCAGACAATTGTTTACAAAGGCATGCTTACAACAGGCCAGTTAGAAGAGTTCTTCCCTGATTTAAGTGATGAGCGAGTTGTTTCACCTCTTGCTCTCGTTCACTCACGCTTTTCTACAAATACTTTCCCGTCATGGCCACTAGCTCACCCTTACCGATTTATCGCACACAACGGGGAAATCAATACAGTTAAGGGAAACCGTAACTGGATGCGTGCCCGCGAATCACTTCTTGAAAGTAATCTCATTCCCGGAGATCTCAAGCGACTCTTCCCAATCGTCGAAATGTCAGGCTCTGACTCTGCATCATTCGATGAAGTTCTCGAACTTCTCTACCTCGGCGGACGCTCACTTCCACATGCAGTGCTGATGATGATTCCCGAAGCATGGGAGAACCATGCAACGATGTCTGCAAAGCGCCGTGAGTTCTATGCATTCCATGCATCGCTGATGGAGCCATGGGATGGCCCTGCATGTGTAACTTTCACAGATGGACATCAAGTTGGAGCTGTTCTCGATAGAAATGGTCTTCGCCCATCACGTTTCTGGGTTACAGATGACGGAATCGTAGTTCTTGCATCAGAAGTTGGCGTTCTTGATTTCCCTGCAGAGAAGATTGTTCGCAAGGGTCGCTTGCAACCAGGAAAGATGTTCTTAGTTGATATTGAAGCAGGACGCATCATTGAAGATGATGAGATCAAGGATTCACTTGCTGATTCAGCGCCATATGGAAAGTGGATCGCAGATGGAATGATCAAGTTATCTGATCTACCTTCTCGCGAACACATTATCTATCCGCATAAATCTGTTATCCGTCGCCAGAAAGCTTTTGGCTACACCGAAGAAGAAATCAAAATTATCGTCACACCTATGGCAAAGGGCGGGGGAGAAGCTCTCGGTTCGATGGGAACCGATACCCCAATTGCTGCGCTCTCAGCAAAGCCACGCCTACTCTTTGATTACTTCACCCAACTCTTTGCACAAGTTACAAATCCACCGCTTGATGCAATTCGTGAAGAACTTGTAACAAGTTTGGGTGGCTCACTTGGCCCAGAACATAACCTTCTCGACCCAGGACCTGAATCCTGTAAGCAGATCTCGCTTGCTTTCCCAGTAATCGATAACGATGAGCTCGCAAAAATTATTCACGTCAATGCCGATGATGATTATCCAGGTCTTGAAGCCTACGTAGTCCGCGGACTCTTCCCTGTAACGGGAGATGGAAACACACTTCGCATTCGCTTAGAAGAAATCAAGAGCGAAGTTTCGAAGGCAATTGCAGACGGTGCTCGCATCATCGTGCTTTCAGATCGCGATGGCGATGCAGAAGATTGCCCAATTCCTTCACTACTTCTTACAGCTGCAGTTCATCACCACCTTATTCGCGAGAAGACCCGCACAAAGGTAGGACTCGTTGTCGAAGCGGGCGATGTACGTGAAGTTCACCATGTTGCACTTCTCATCGGTTACGGTGCAGCTGCTGTAAATCCATATCTCGTTATGGAGACAGCTGAAGATTTGGTTAACCAAGGAATCATCACTGGAATTACTCCTGAGAAAGCTGTTCGCAATGTTATTAAGGCGCTCGGTAAGGGCGTTCTCAAGGTTATGTCGAAGATGGGTATCTCAACTATCGCCTCTTACACAGGCGCCCAGGTCTTTGAAGCTATCGGTCTTGCTCAAGTTGTTGTCGATGAATTCTTCGTTGGTACAACTTCTCGACTCGGTGGCGTTGATCTCGACGTGATTGCAGAAGAGACAATTAAGCGTCACCACTTCGCTTACCCGGTAGGCGGAGAGATCCCTGGTGCTAAGCGCCTTGCAGTCGGAGGCGAATACCAGTGGCGTCGTGATGGAGAGCCACACCTCTTCAATCCAGAGACAGTCTTTGCGCTTCAACACTCAACTCGCAATAAGCGCTATGACATCTTCAAGCGCTACACAGATAAGGTCAACGATCAGAGCAAGACCCTGATGACGCTCCGTGGGTTGTTCCAATTTAAGGAAGGTCAACGAGCGCCTATTTCTATTGATGAAGTTGAGCCAATCTCAGAGATTGTTAAGCGATTTTCAACAGGTGCGATGTCATACGGCTCAGTATCGCAAGAAGTTCACGAAACTCTCGCTATCGCTATGAACCGCCTTGGTGCAAAATCCAATACTGGCGAAGGTGGAGAAGATCCAGCTCGCTTTATTCCGATGGCAAATGGTGATTCAAAGAAGAGCGCAATCAAGCAGGTGGCATCCGGTCGCTTCGGCGTCACAAGTAATTACCTGATCAATGCAACTGATATTCAGATCAAAATTGCACAGGGTGCAAAGCCTGGAGAAGGCGGACAGCTGCCTGGCTACAAGGTCTATCCATGGGTTGCAAAGGCTCGTTACTCAACACCGGGCGTTGGGCTTATCTCGCCACCACCTCACCACGATATTTACTCAATTGAAGATCTTGCTCAGTTGATTCACGACCTTAAGAATGCAAATAAAGAGGCACGCGTGCATGTCAAGCTCGTCGCTGAAGTTGGAGTCGGAACCGTTGCTGCAGGTGTCTCAAAGGCACACGCTGATGTAGTTCTGATCTCTGGCCACGATGGTGGAACAGGTGCGTCACCTCTAACATCTTTGAAGCATGCTGGCGCTCCATGGGAGCTCGGACTTGCTGAAACACAGCAGACACTTCTTCTCAATAACTTGCGCGATCGCATCGTTGTTCAAGCAGATGGTCAGCTTAAGACTGGTCGCGATGTTGTTATTGCAGCACTTCTCGGTGCAGAAGAGTTCGGTTTTGCAACAGCCCCACTAGTTGTTTCTGGCTGCATCATGATGCGCGTCTGCCACTTGGATACATGTCCAGTTGGCGTTGCAACGCAGAACCCAGAACTTCGCAAGCGCTTCTCAGGAAAGCCTGAATTCGTAGAGACTTTCTTCGAGTACATCGCTGAAGAAGTCCGTGAAATTCTCGCATCCCTTGGCTTTAAGACACTTCTTGAAGCAATTGGCCATGTTGAGTATCTCGATACACGCGCAGCTGTGGATCACTGGAAGGCGAGCGGTCTTGATCTTTCACCACTTCTCGTTCGCCCAGATGTCGATTCACCGCTGCACAACACAACGAAGCAAGATCACGGTTTAGCTGCAGCTCTTGATAACAAATTGATTGAGCTCTCAAAGGCTGCTCTTGAAAAGAAAGAGCCAGTGCGCATTGACGTGCCAGTACGTAACGTAAACCGCACTGTCGGAACGATGTTAGGTGCAGAAATCACTCGCCGCTACGGTGCCGAAGGACTTCCAGCTTCAACTATCGATGTAACTCTTCACGGATCTGCTGGCCAATCACTCGGTGCATTTATTC
>JBIICC010000008.1:0-30666 GCA_044239085.1 Candidatus Planktophila sp. | reverse complement strand
TTAGCAATGGCGTTGATCTGAGCGCGAGCGGCTTCAGCTGAAGGTCCATCGGTTGCACCGATGTAGATGGTTCCATCATCTTCAATTGAGATTTCCGCGCCAGTTTCATCTTGAATCTGGTTGATGATCTTGCCCTTAGGCCCGATGACTGCACCAATCTGATCTACTGGAATCTTTACAGAGATAATGCGAGGAGCGTATTGGCTCATCTCATCAGGTGTATCGATTGCTTCGTTCATGACATCGAGAATCGCAAGACGCGCTTCCTTTGCCTGGTGAAGTGCGCCAGCAAGAACTGATGCAGGAATTCCATCGAGCTTTGTATCGAGCTGTAGAGCTGTAACGAAGTCCTTTGTACCTGCGACCTTAAAGTCCATATCTCCGAATGCATCTTCTGCACCGAGAATATCTGTCAGAGCAACGTACTCAACCTTGCCATCGACATCATCTGAGATAAGACCCATTGCAATACCTGCAACTGGAGCCTTTAGTGGCACACCAGCTTGAAGCATTGAAAGTGTTGATGCACAGACAGAACCCATAGAAGTAGATCCATTTGAACCAAGTGCTTCAGAGACCTGACGGATTGCGTACGGGAACTCCTCGCGAGTTGGAAGAACTGGAAGAAGTGCACGCTCTGCAAGAGCACCATGGCCGATTTCGCGACGCTTTGGTGTTCCTACGCGACCTGTTTCACCAGTTGAATATGGTGGGAAGTTGTAGTTGTGCATGTAACGCTTTGATGTCTCTGGGCTCATTGTGTCGAGCTGTTGTTCCATCTTAAGCATGTTCAGCGTTGTTACGCCAAGGATCTGTGTCTCTCCACGTTCGAAGATTGCAGAGCCGTGAACGCGAGGAATAACCTCAACTTCAGCAGAGAGCGCACGGATATCGCGAAGACCGCGACCATCGATACGAATCTTGTCTCGAAGTACACGCTGACGTACAAGCTTCTTTGTGAGTGAACGGAATGCTGCAGGAACTTCCTTCTCGCGACCTTCAAAGGCGGCAGAGACTGATTCCTTAGTTGCAGCTGAGATTTCGTCAATCTTTGTCTCGCGCTCTTGCTTTCCTGAGATTGTAAGAGCCTTTGCAAGATCATCCTTTGCAGCCTTTTCAACTGCCGCAAATACATCATCCTGGTAATCCAAGAAGACTGGGAATTCAGCTGTTGGCTTGGCAGCAACTGCTGCAAGCTTTGACTGAGCATCGCAGAGAATCTTGATAAATGGCTTTGCAGCATCAAGGCCCTGCGCAACTATCTCTTCTGTTGGTGCAGATGCACCTTCAGCGATAAGACCAATTGTGCGAGTTGTCGCTTCTGCTTCGACCATCATGATTGCAACGTCATCTGCTGTTACGCGACCTGCAACGACCATATCGAATACTGCATTCTCAACCTGTGAATGGTTAGGGAATGCAACCCACTGACCTTCGATAAGTGCAACACGCACACCACCGATTGGACCAGAAAATGGCAGACCTGCAAGTTGTGTTGACATTGATGCTGCGTTGATCGCAATAACGTCGTACATGTGATCTGGATCGAGCGCCATTACTGTCACAACGATCTGAACTTCATTGCGAAGTCCCTTAATAAATGATGGACGCAATGGGCGGTCGATCAAACGGCAGGTAAGAATTGCCTCTTCTGATGGACGGCCTTCACGACGGAAGAATGAACCTGGAATCTTGCCAATGGCATACATCTTCTCTTCAACATCCACTGTCAGTGGGAAGAAGTCGAATTGATCCTTAGGTGACTTTGATGCTGTTGTTGCTGAGAAGATCATTGTTTGATCATCTAGATAAACAGCTGCAGCTCCTGCTGCCTGCTTTGCGAGGCGTCCAGTTTCAAACTTGATCTCGCGCTTTCCGAACTTTCCGTTATCGATAACGGCTACTGCTGTCTTTACGTCTTGACCCTCCATGGGTCCTCCTTTGATTCGTTTCCTTCTTTTTCCAAGGCGCGATAAATGCACCTTAGAGCGGTAACTACACGCGAGGCGAAACAAATGAATCTTCGATCGAAGTTCACAGATGCCAAACATCTAGTGCTTGCATCTGGAAACCACTACCGAGGACCATTAGTCCCCCGGCGTGTAGTTAATAATTAGCGGCGAATACCGAGCTTTTCGATAATTGCGCGATAACGGTTGATATCTGTCTTTGCAAGGTACTGCAAAATACGACGACGACGACCTACGAGGAGCAATAGTCCTCGGCGGTTGTGGTGATCATGTGGGTTTGTCTTCAAGTGTGTTGTGATGTCTTCAATACGACGTGACAACAAAGCGACCTGAGCTTCAGGGCTTCCTGTATCAGTAGCAGATGATCCGTACTTTGCAATGATTTCTTTCTTTACTTCTGGTGTTAATGACATGTCATTTCCTTTTCATTTATTACTACTGTTCAGGAGGCTTCCCGGTTTGGATCACGGGAAATCGATTACTCGTTGAACAGGGTGAACTTTACCGTTGGGCTGTGGATAAGTGAAATTGAGCCTAGATAAAGGCTTATTTCTCCGTTAATTCGCGAGCTTTGTCACAATCTTTCTTCATCTGAACTAGAAGTTCATCTAGTCCATCAAATTTCAGCGTAGGTCGCAAATACCAGCCAAATTCTATTGAAGCGTTCTTATCGTAGAGCTCAAGTCCTTCTTGATCTAACGCATATGCCTCAACTTGGCGTCCACGTACACCTTCGAAAGTTGGATTGGTGCCAATTGAGATTGCCGCTGGCCAGAAATTGATTCCTACAGTTAACCATCCC
This sequence comes from Candidatus Planktophila sp., assembly GCA_044239085.1. Taxonomy (GTDB): domain Bacteria; phylum Actinomycetota; class Actinomycetes; order Nanopelagicales; family Nanopelagicaceae; genus Planktophila. The sequence continues at coordinate 27,894 of JBIICC010000008.1, read as the reverse complement.
GCATATATGCCATCTGCTGGGATTGTTTGGCCGTCAAGATCTCCAAGATTTGCTGTGGGGTAACCGATTTCGCGTCCACGCTTCTCGCCATGGACAACAACTCCATCGAGTCGATGTGGGCGGGATAAGAGTTCGCGGGCTTCTTCCACTTTTCCTTCAATGACTAGTTTGCGGATGCGAGAAGATGAAATGACTTCAGTATCTGCCTTGAGCTCTTGTGCTTCGACTGTGAAATTGTTCTGTAAGCCAGATTTGATAAGTGAATCAACGTTGCCTGCCGCCTTATGACCGTATGTGAAGTTCTTTCCAACAATCACGGTGCTTGCATGCAGTTGATTCACAAGAACGGTAGATACAAAATCTTCTGGCGACATCGCCGCAAATTTCTCGTTGAACTTCATGACTGCTACTTGGTCTGCGTTGTGAATCTTTAAAAGCTCAACTCGGTCCGCCAAAGTAGTAAGCATGGTTGGCGCTTTATCCGGTGCAAATACGGTTGTTGGATGTGGATCAAAAGTGAGCGCGACAATTGAACGACCATCTGCAATCTCTTTTGCGCGGTTGAGGAGTTGTTGATGGCCCTTATGGACACCATCAAATACGCCGATTACTACGACGTTTGTCTCAGACATATCCCAATCTTGCCTTACCTAATTAGCGGCCGCAAAGACAGCGATAGGTTTCGCCTTTGCGCCTTCATCTTTGAGCAGAGCAATGAGTCGATTATCTGGTGACATCCCCGCAGCTATCTGGGTGTGGCCGTTTTCACCTAGGGGTCTTCCGAAGGAGAGCTCTTGAACTTCTTCGAGAGTGAGTTCTCGCACTGTAAAAGTTACTCGAGCGACATCGGCTAAACCGAGGGCTGTAAATTTTTGGGCTTTGAGATCTTCAAAGGAGACTGCAGAATCGAGAGTAAAGCCAGCAACTCTTGTGCGGCGAAGTGCACTGAGATGGCCACCAACTTTGAGTTCGCTTCCAAGGTCGCGAGCGATGGCACGGATAAATGTGCCGGCAGAACACGTGACTTCAATATCAACTTCGGTTGTTGATTCCAGGTGACGAATTGTGAGAATATCGAGTTGGGAAATTGTGACTTCGCGGGCTGCGAGTTCAAAAGTTTCGCCTGCGCGAACTCTGTCGTAGGCACGTTCTCCCCCGACCTTGACTGCAGAAACAGATGAAGGGCGTTGCGCAATTGTTCCAACCATTGTTGCAAGTACTCGTTGGATTTCAGTATCTGCAACCTTTGAAGCGTAAGTACTTTCTAGTACATCGCCTTCAGAGTCATCGGTAATTGTTGAGGCGCCTAGAACAATGGTTGCTACATAAGATTTATCGCCATCGGTGATGTATTGCAGAAGACGTGTGCCATTTCCGAAGCCAAGTACGAGGATTCCGGTTGCCATGGGATCGAGAGTTCCGGCATGTCCAACTTTTCGAGTACCGAGTGCTTTACGGCCGACAGCAACCACATCGTGGCTCGTCATTCCCCCAGCCTTATCTACAACCAGGAATCCATCGCTCATTAGTTATTAAATTTATCTTCGACTACACGAGCTGGCTTATAGGGATCTTCTACAACTGGCTTTGCATTCTCGCGAGCCTTTGCAACTTCAGCATCTAGTTCGTGAACTCGCGCTAGAAGCGTATCTAGAGCTTGGGCAGATTCTGGTAATCCATCGAGAATGAATTCAAGTGACGGAGTAATTCGAGTGCCGAGATCTTTTCCGACGGCGCTACGAATAACGCCTTTGGCAGATTCAAGGGCCGCAGCAGTTGCAGAGCGCTCATCTTCACCACCGAGAACGGTGTAGAAGATTGAGGCGTTCTGGAGATCTCCAGTAACGCGAGCATCGGTAACAGTGACAAAGCCAAGACGCGGATCTTTAATCTTTGTCTCAAGCAGCTGTGCCACTACTACCTTGATGCGGTCTGCAACCTTGTGGCTGCGGTGTGAATTTCCCATTTAGGCGCGCTTCTTCTCGCGCATCTCGAAGACCTGAATGATGTCTCCAACTTGAAGATCAGCACCCTTGCCTACGCCGATACCGCACTCAAAGCCCTCGCGGACTTCAGTTGCATCATCCTTAAAGCGCTTGAGAGATTCGATAGTGACCTCTTCTGCGATTGTTGCTCCAGCGCGAATGACGCGAGCCTTTGCATTTCGGCGAATGATTCCTTCGGTAACGATAGAACCAGCAATAGTTCCGACCTTTGAAGATTTGAAGAGATCGCGTACTTCTGCGCTACCAAGAACAACTTCTTCGAATTCTGGCTTGAGCAGACCCTTAAGGGATAGCTCAATCTCTTCGATTGCGTTGTAGATAACGGAGTAGAAGCGAACTTCAACGCCTTCTTGATCAGCATAGATAGCTGTCTGTGGTTCAGGCTTAACGTTAAAGCCGATCACAACAGCAGTTGAAGCAGATGCAAGAGTGATATCGCTCTTGGTAATTGCTCCTACACCGCGGTGGATAACGCGAAGATCAACTTCAGCTCCGACATCGAGCTGCATAAGTGCATCTTCAAGCGCTTCAACAGAACCAGAAACGTCACCCTTGAGGATGAGGTTAAGAGTTGAGATCTTTGACTGCTCCATGAAGTCTTCAAGTGAGACCTTCTTGCGAGCCTTCGCCAATTGAGCGTTACGTTCAGCAGCCTGACGCTTCTCAGCAATCTGGCGTGAAGTACGGTCATCTTCTGCAACGAGGAATGTATCTCCTGCATTAGGAACCGATGTAAATCCAAGTACCTGCACTGGACGAGATGGGCCTGCCTCTTCGACAAGGTTTCCATCTTCATCATGCATCGCACGAACGCGACCGAATGAACCACCGGCAACAATTGCATCTCCGACGCGAAGCGTTCCACGCTGAACAAGCATCGTTGCAACTGGTCCACGACCACGATCGAGGTGAGCTTCAATCGCAACACCGCGAGCAACATCGAGCGCAACAGCGCGAAGGTCGATAGCTGCATCTGCAGTAAGCAAGATTGAATCAATAAGATCATTGACTCCGGTTCCTGCCTTAGCTGAAACGTTTACGAAGATTGTGTCTCCGCCGTACTCTTCTGCGATCAAGTTGTATTCGGTCAATTGCTGGCGGACCTTATCTGGGTTCGCACCTTCCTTATCAACCTTGTTAACGGCTACAACGATTGGGACATCGGCAGCTTGAGCGTGATTAAGCGCTTCAATAGTCTGCGGCATGATTCCATCATCTGCAGCTACTACGAGCACGGCAATATCAGTTACCTTCGCACCTCGGGCACGCATAGCGGTAAACGCTTCGTGGCCAGGTGTATCGATAAATGTGATTGCGCGGTTGATGCCATCATGATCGTGGTGAATTTGGTAGGCGCCGATGTGCTGAGTAATTCCGCCTGCTTCACCCTTAATCACTTCAGTCTTGCGGATAGCATCGAGAAGCGATGTCTTACCGTGGTCAACGTGACCCATAACTGTTACTACTGGTGGGCGTGGAGTGAGGTTCTCTTCATCGAAATCGCTCATTTCTGCAGCTAGATCGATATCGAATCCCTGCAAAAGTTCACGGTCTTCTTCTTCTGGCGATACAACTTCGATTACATAACCGAGTTGTGCACCGAGAATCTCGAATGTATCTGCATCGACAGATTGTGTAGCTGTAACCATTTCACCTAAGTGGAATAGGGCTGCTACGAGAGCTGCCGGATCTGCGCCAATCTTTTCGGCGAAATCTGCAAGGGATGCACCGCGACGCATACGAATATTTGTCTTTCCATCACCGTGAGGAATAACTGCGCCACCAAGTTGTGGTGCCTGCATATTGTCGAATTCTTCGCGTAGCGCCTTACGTGACTTCTGCTTACGCTTTGAAGATTTACTTGCATTCTTTCCAAATGCACCGGCAGTTCCGCCGCGACCTGGTGGACGATTAGGACCGCCACCTGGACGTTGTGGTCCGCCGGCTGCACCACCTGCAGGTGCGTTTCCTTGTGAACGATATGGACCTGAAGATGTTGGTGCGCCACCTGTACGTGGTGGATAGTTACCAGTTCCAGTTCCTGCACCTGCTGGACGTGGTGCACCTGGTCGCGCTGCAAAACCTGGACGAACAGAACCTGGACGAGCACCTGCCATACCTGGACGTGGTGCGCCAGTTCCTTGTGGTCTTTGTGGTGGGCGTGGAACTGCATCCCCGGTAGAGAATGGATTATTTCCAGGTCTTGGTTGACTTGGACGTGGTGGGCGTGGAACTGCACCACCAGTTGAGAATGGATTATTTCCTGGGCGCGGAGCTGCAGGTGTTTTCGGAGTTGCAGGTGTTACTGGCGCTGCTGCTGCTTCACTCGCTGTTGCCTTTGCTTCTTCTGCTGCAACTTTCTCTGCATCGCGTGAAGCTTTAAGCGCTGCAAGATCTACACCGAGCTCTGCCGCTAACTCTGCAGCAAGTTCTGGATTTACTTCAGCTGTCTTCTTTGAGGCAGCAGTCTTCTTCACTGCTGCTTTCTTAACTGGCTTCTTTTCCTCAGTTGGCTTTGCATCTGGATAGAGCGCAACTAACTTGCGGACTACGGGTGCTTCAACTGTTGATGATGCTGATCGGACGAATTCGCCCATTTCTTGGAGTTTTGCAAGGACTTCCTTGCTCTCCATACCGAGCTGCTTTGCTAGCTCGTGTACGCGGACCTTTGACACATTTCTCCTGTCTTGGCCCGCATAAAAATTTGTGGGATGCGAGCCCTAGTTGTTCGACCTCATGATGTAAACGAGCTCATTTGAGTTTCATATCTTTCGCATCCATTTCGTTAATTACACGAGCGCGATAACGCTTGTGCGATGGCCCCAGTCTATCGAATGAGGCGCGAATTCCCTATTTTACGCGGGTGTATCAGGGTGAATATCGATTCTCCAGCCGGTCAATCGCGCAGCAAGGCGCGCATTCTGGCCATCTTTTCCGATTGCCAATGAGAGCTGGTAATCCGGTACGACAACCTTTGCTGAACGAGTTGCCTCATCCACGATCGTCACACTTGTAACTTTCGCAGGCGCTAGCGCATGGGCCACAAACTTTGCAGGATCTTCATCCCAATCGACGATATCGATCTTCTCTCCCTGTAATTCATTCATAACAGCTTGAGAACGTGAACCCATTGGTCCGATGAGTGAACCCTTTGGTGAAACACCTGCACGGTGTGAACGAACAGCAATCTTGGTGCGGTGGCCCGCTTCGCGAGCTACACCCATAATTTCAACGATTCGATCTTGAATCTCAGGAACTTCAAGTGCAAACAATTGCTTAACGAGCGCTGGGTGGCTTCGTGAGAGCATGATCTCTGGGCCTTTCAACCCTTGCTTTACTTCGACAACAAAACATTTAATTCGATCACCATGGTTAAAGACTTCACCTGGTACTTGCTCTTGCGGTGGAACACGACCTTCGATGCGGCCAAGATTGACGTTAATCATCTTTGGATCGCGACCTTGCTGGACGATTCCAGAGATGATGTCACCGACAGAAGTCGTGAGCTCTCCAACAATCTCTGCATCATTTGTTGCACGCATCGCAAACTTAATGGTCTTTCGCGCTGTTGATGTTGCAACTCGCTCAAAACCTTCGACTTCGAGAATATCTTCACTGACGCGTTCGCCAAGTTCATTAAAGGTAGGAACAAAGATATTGATCACGCCTGTTTCGCGATTTAACTGCACTCGGGCATATCTATTTGGCTCAGGAGTCTCGGTGTACTCGGCAAGTACCGCAGCCTCGATTGCCTGAATCAACTGCTCAAGCGGCATTCCTTTTGCTTCAGTTAGTTGAACTAACGATGGGATATCGACGCTCATTCTTTATCGCCATCTTTGCGATTGAATTCGATTTCAACTGTAGCTCGCTTGATATCAGCAAGAGCAACCGTAACTTCTTTAACTTCCTTCTTCTCGGCAACTTCTAGAGTCACATCAATTTCAGTATTCGAGCGGATTCTGCCCGTTACAACAACGCCATCGTTCTTTGTCACTTTCAAGAGGCGGTCTACGTTCTTCGCGAAGTGGCGCGGCAGGGTCAGCGGGCGATCGATTCCCGGTGAAGTAACTTCTAAGGTAAAAGGGGTCTCTCCCATGAATGGAGCTTCATCCAATAACTCTGAGACGAGCTTTGAAGCAACTGTAACTTGATCAAGATTGAGTCCGCTCTCGCCATCAACAATGACAGTAACGATGCGGTGCTGACCGGGGTTTACGATATTTACATCTTCAAGGAAATATCCGGCTTGCTGTAGCGCTGGAGTGATGAGTTCAGAAATCTGATCTTTCAAAGCCATGATTCTGCCGTCCTATTCGATTGTTATTAAGTTGTCGTGCGGAGCCAAATTTACTCTAAGTAGAGCGAGTATCCAAGTCGCGCAATCAGTAAGCCCGTCACAATGAGATAGAAGATTCGGATAAATCCAGAACCCTTCTTTATCGCCATCATTGAACCGGTATATCCACCCGCAAGATTTGCGATTCCGAGTAGAAGACCAAGTTTCCAAAGAATGCCGATCTTGAGACCCACGACAATAATTGAGGCGAGATTTGTCGTTGCATTAACAACCTTTGCCAAGGCTGAAGCTCCTACAAATGCGAAGCCCATAATGGCGACCAGTGCAATCATCAACATGGTGCCAGTACCTGGCCCAATGAGTCCGTCATAGAAACCAATGAAGAAAGCTGCAATGGCGCCGATGACCATCAGCTTGCGCGGCGAATGCTTCTCAACATGAACTTTTCCGAGATCTGGCTTAAATAAGGTGTAGATAAAGATTGCAATCATCATAAAGAAGATAGAGCTCTTGAAACTCTCTGGGGAAATCTCGGATGCAAGCAGAGAGCCGAAGCAAGCTCCAATAAAGGCTGGGATAACCATGGCAAGCAGCAGTCGAGTATCAGTCTTAATATGTTTTCGATATTTAAGAGCAGCAGCTGATGTCCCGAAGAATGCGGCGGTCTTAGATGTTGCTACGACCGATACAGGATCCTTATCTGGAAGCGAGAGAAGCATCGCTGGAGTCTGAATAAGTCCCCCACCGCCTGCAATCGCATCAACAAACCCTGCAAAAAACATGGCAAGGGCGAGGAGAACGAGATTTATTGCAGAGAGGTCGTACAACACTTTATGGCAGAGTGGCTAGAGTCTTTGCGATTTCATCAACTGCAGAGGCAACGGCGACTTCAACCTTATCGCCAGTTTTACGAACACGAACCTCAACGTTGCCTTGCTCGAGAGCTTTACCCACAACGACAATCATTGGGATTCCAATGAGTTCGGCATCCTTGAACTTAACGCCAGGACTTGTTCCGCGACGATCATCAATCATCACTGAAATTCCACGGGCTTCAAGCTCTGCTGAGATTTTCTCCGCTGTTTCAAAGACTGCATCTTCTTTACCTGTAGCAACAACATGCACCTTTGCAGGTGCAACTTCTACAGGCCAAGAGAGTCCGATCTCGTCATAACTCTGTTCTGCAATAGCAGCTACGGCGCGAGATACACCGATTCCGTAAGAGCCCATTGTGACAACTTGAGATTTTCCATTCTGATCAAGCACTGTCAGATTAAGTGCATCTGCATACTTGCGACCGAGCTGGAAGATATGGCCAATTTCAATTGCGCGATCGATGATTACTGGCGTTGCGCACTTTGGACATGAATCGCCTTGCTTAATTTGAGCTGCTTCGACGTAGTGATCAACTTCGAAATCGCGGCCGCTTACAACGTTGCGAGCATGCTTATCTTTAGCATTCGCACCTGTGACCCATGCGGTGCCTGGCGCAATACGTGGATCTGCATAAACAGTAATGCCGTTCTTCTTTGCATCTTGTGGTCCGATATACCCTTTTACGAGTCCTGGGAACTTTGCAAAGTCTGCATCTTCAAAGACGCGAATATCGTTGACGCCGGCCAAGTTTGCTTGCAGACGCTTAAGGTCTACTTCGCGATCTCCTGGAACAAGAACTGAGATTGCTTTCTCATCTGCCATCAACATGACATTCTTCAGAGTCTTAGACCCGTCATATCCCCCACCGAACTTTGCATTGAGAAGCTCCACAAGAGTGTCGATTGTTGGAGTGTTAGGTGAGTCAAAAACTTCCAGAGCAGGAATACCAGATGCATCACTTGGTGCAATAACAGTTGTCATCGCCTCAACATTTGCGGCATAGCCACACTTCTCGCACAAGACGTAAGTATCTTCGCCAGTTTCACATGGAGCTAAGAACTCTTCAGATGCAGATCCACCCATCGCACCCGATACTGCGCTGACGATGTTGTACTTCAGGCGCAGGCGATCGAATGTTGAAATATAGGCAGCGCGGTGGCGCATATAGGACTCGACGAGGCCTTCATCTGTAAGGTCAAAAGAGTATGAATCTTTCATGACGAATTCGCGTCCACGAATAATTCCTGAACGAGGGCGGGCTTCATCACGATACTTTGTCTGAATCTGATAGAGCGCAAGTGGGAGATCTTTATATGATGAGTATTCGCCCTTAACCATCAAGGTAAACATCTCTTCGTGAGTTGGACCTAGTAAATAGTCAGCGCCTCTTCGATCCTGCAAGCGAAATAGATCTGGGCCGTAATCGTTCCAGCGGCCAGTTGTTTCATAAGCATCTTTTGGCAGTAGCGCTGGAAAGTGAACTTCCTGAAAGCCTGCCTTATCCATCTCTTGGCGAACAATGTTTTCAATGTTGCGGAGAGTGATGACACCGAGCGGCAACCATGAATAAACACCTGCAGCGATTCTGCGAATGTAGCCGGCGCGAACGAGGAGTCTGTGACTTGGAACTTCAGCATCTGCTGGGTCATCGCGTAGCGTGCGTAAGAAAAGGGTAGACATTCGCAACATGATGCGAACCCTACCGGACTATCAGGAGGTAGTGACGGAAGGTACTCCTGATGCAACGCCTGCGGCTTCCATCTCTTCAGCCAAACGCATAGCTTCTTCGATAAGAGTTTCAACAATCTGCGCTTCAGGGACAGTCTTAATGACTTCACCCTTTACAAAGATCTGACCCTTGCCATTTCCAGATGCGACACCGAGATCTGCTTCACGCGCTTCTCCGGGACCATTTACAACGCAACCCATTACTGCAACGCGAAGTGGAACGGTCATTCCTTGCAACCCTGCCTGAACTTTCTCGGCGAGTGTGTAGACATCTACTTGTGCACGACCACATGAAGGACATGAAACGATCTCGAGTTTACGTTGACGCAAGTTGAGAGATTCAAGGATTGAGATTCCAACCTTTACCTCTTCAACAGGAGGCGCAGATAATGAGACGCGAATTGTGTCGCCGATACCCTCGGCAAGGAGAATTCCAAATGCTGTGGCAGATTTAATTGTTCCCTGGAAAATTGGACCAGCTTCTGTAACGCCAAGGTGCAGTGGATAGTCGCACTTTGCAGCCAGCATTCTGTAGGCATTTACCATCGTGACTGGGTCGTGATGCTTTACAGAGATCTTGATATCGCCGAAGCCATGTTCTTCAAAGAGTGATGCTTCCCAGAGTGCAGATTCTGCAAGTGCTTCAGGAGTTGCCTTGCCATACTTTGCAAGTAAACGTGGATCTAAAGAGCCAGCATTGACGCCGATGCGGATAGGAATTCCCGCATCTCCTGCAGCTTTAGCAACTTCCTTAACCTTGTCATCAAATTGCTTAATGTTTCCTGGATTAACGCGCACCGCTGCACAACCTGCATCGATAGCAGCGAAGATGTACTTCGGCTGAAAGTGGATATCGGCAATAACTGGGATCTGTGACTTCTTAGCAATCTGTGCAAGTGCATCTGCATCATCTTGTGATGGAACTGCAACGCGAACAATTTGGCAACCAGAGGCTGTGAGTTCGGCGATTTGTTGAAGTGTTGCATTGACATCAGATGTGAGAGTTGTACACATCGATTGAACGCTTACCTGTGACTCAGAACCTACGCCAACGCTACCGACCTTAAGCTGACGAGTCTTGCGACGCGGATGGAGCGTTGGTGGTGGTGCGCTAGGAATTCCGAGATCAACCATAAACCGTATTCTGCCCTATCTTGTGAAATCTCGCTAAAGATCAGAATCCGAGAGAGATTGGATTAATAATATCGGCCACAAGGAGCACAACAGTAAGAATCGCTAGGACCACAAATACCGCCATTGTGATGGGCGTTAAGACGTTGACATCAATTCCAGCAGGACGAGGCTTCTTTCGAATACGTGCGATGAGCGCACGGAATTCATCGGCGATTGCTACCGCCATATGTCCACCATCGAGTGGCAATAAGGGAAGCAAGTTAAAGAGACCAACAAAGATATTGAGGCTCGCAACGATGAGGATAAATGTTTGTAGCCTTTGATTGCCAGCTAGGTTCTCGCTTCCGACAACTTCACCTGATACTCGCGCAGCTCCGACAACGCCCACAAGCCCGTTAGGGTCGCGCTCTTCTCCCATAAATGTCTGGCGGAATAACTCTGGAACCTTTGTTGGCAAAGTGAAGAGTGACTTCACTGATTCGCGAGCAAGTGCCCATGTTGCAGAAGATGCATTCTGGGTAGATTGAATAAGTCCATCGCGCTTGACGCCAACTTTTGTAACGACGCCGAGTAGGTAGCGCTTCTCTTCTTCGATGTATTGAGGGTTTGCCTTGAGAGTAAGAATCTCATTGCCACGCTGTACGGTAAATACAATCTCGCGACCCTTTGACTCAGCAATCTTCCTTGAATCTATAGCCCAGTTATCTACCTCGTCGCCATCAATTGTGAGAAGTCGATCGCCTTCCTGAAAGCCAGCAGCTGCAGCTGCAGATTGAGGAGAAACCTTAGTGATATCAGGTAATAACGCTTGGTACCCGACTCCAAAGAAGATTGAGAAAATCAGCAGAAATCCAAGTAGGAAATGTGCGAAGGAGCCGGCTCCGAGAACGATGAGCTTCTTCGCAGATGAAGCTGCAAAGAATGCACGATGTGCTTCACCTTCTGCCATCTGATCTTGAGGAGTCATTCCTTCAATGCGGCAGTAACCACCAGCAGGAATCGCCTTGATGCCGAACTCTGTTTCGCCTCGAGTAAATGACCAGATTCGCTTACCAAATCCAAGGAAGAATTCAGATACGCGCATTCCAAATTTTCTCGCTGTTAGGTAATGGCCAAATTCATGGACCATCACCGAAAAGAGAAGCGCGACAACAAAGGCGAGGATTCCGAGAATTTCCATTAAGCAGATACCTTCTTTACATTTTCGAGTGCGATACGTCGAGAATCTTCTTCTACCGCACTGACATCGCCAAGATCGCGAAGCTTCTGCACACCAGCTGCGTTGAGCTTATCCACAGTCGCGTTCACGACTTCGATAATTGCTGTAAAAGATATCTCGCCATTGATGAAGGCTTGCACACCAACTTCGTTAGAAGCATTAAAAATTGCTGGGAGTCCTCCCCCAATTTCCCCACAGCGACGCGCAAGTGCAATCGCCGGGAAGCGCTTATCGTCGATAGGCGCAAAGTTCCAGGTATGTGAAGTTTTCCAATCAATTGGCTGTGTCGCCCCAGGAACTCGATGTGGGAAGTTAAGTGCTAAAGAGATTGGCCCCTTCATATTCGGTGGTGAACCTTGGGCAATCGTTGAACCATCGACAAATTCGACCATTGAATGCACAACTGATTGTGGATGAATTACTGCCTCAATCTGCGCATAGGGAATACCGAAGAGGTAGTGGGCTTCAATAATTTCAAGTCCCTTATTCATAAGAGATGCAGAGTTAATTGTGACAACTGGCCCCATCGCCCATGTTGGGTGGGCAAGTGCCTCTTGAAGAGTTACCTTTGAAAGATCTTGGCGATCGCGAAATGGTCCACCACTTGCAGTCAGAATTAACTTAGAAATCTCGGACTTCTTCTCGCCAATGAGCGCCTGCCAGATTGCGGAGTGCTCAGAATCGACAGGTAGTAGCTGATCTTCCTTTGCGCGAGAGATAACAAGATCTCCGCCGGCCACAAGTGATTCTTTATTAGCTAGGGCGACCCGATTTCCTGCATCTAACGCGGCAAGTGTTGGCGCTAGCCCAATGGATCCAGTGATTGCATTGAGAACTACATCGCAGGTGATTGCAGCAATCTCTGTCGATGCTCCTGGTCCATCTATAACTTGTACGCCAGGAAGGCCATCGCGAATTACTTGAGCGTTCTTTGTAACGCCGACAATCTTTACCTTGTACTTCTTAGCCTGCTCAATGATCAGGTCAGGGTTAGAGCCAGCTGCCGTAATAGCGGTGACTGTAAAGAGAGATGGATTTGCATCAACAATCTCAAGGGCTTGGACTCCGATAGATCCTGTTGAACCCAGGATCACAAGCTCGCGAGTCATGAAATCTTGCGCTTGCGGCCTACAAATTGTCCGATGATCACAATTGCGAGAGCAAGGAAGAACATAGCTGAACCGATGACATTTGCCTGCGCCGGGATACCGCGAGCTGCAGATGTGTAGACAAACTTAGGGAAAGTTGTCATCGTGCCAGAGTTGAAGTTGGTGATAATGAAGTCATCAAATGAGAGGCTAAATGCCAGAAGCGCTGCTGCTGCAATTCCAGGAGCCACAAGTGGAAGAGTCACGCGACGGAATGTCTCGCGCTCATTTGCATAGAGATCCATCGCTGCTTGCTCAAGGCGAGGATCAAGAGATGCAATACGTGCTTTAACTGTCACCACGACGAAAGAGATACAGAAAACTACGTGTGCAATCACTGTTGGCCAGAAGCCTGGATTGATTTGGAATACAAGGAAGAGGGAGAGAAGTGATGCACCGAGAACAATCTCGGGAGTCGCCATCGGCAAGAAGATGAGAAGGTTTGTTGAAGAGCGACCGCGGAATTTATGGCGACCGATAGCAAAGGCAATCATTGTGCCCAAGATTGTCGAGAAGAGCGTTGCTAAGAATCCGATCTTGATTGAATTTCCTAGCGCGGTACAGATCTCAGGTGCACCACAAGGATTCTGCCAATTTGCAAAGGTGAAGCCCTTCCAAATCAGATTGCTCTTTGCAGAATCATTAAATGAGAATGCAAAGGTGTAGGCAACCGGAATAAAGAGATATGTGAAGGCAACCACTGCATAAATGCGGATGAGGTTGCGCCCGAACCAACGAGAGAGAGTGGTCATACAAGCTCCTCGGTTCCGGCCTTACGAACATAGATAGTTACCAAGATAAGAATTGAAGCCATCAAGGTAAATGAGAGCGCTGCAGCTGTTGGGTAATCAACAATCTTGAAGTAGCGAGATTCGATGACATTTCCAATCATCTTTGTCTGCGGGCTACCCAAAATTGCTGCATTGACGTAATCACCTGCTGCGGGAATAAATGTCAGCAGGGTGCCGGCAACTACACCGGGCATTGAGAGCGGCAAGGTAACTTTGCGGAATGTTGTAAATCCATTGGCGTAGAGATCACCAGATGCTTCTAGCGTGCGCGGATCGATGCGATCGATAGATGCATAGAGCGGCAGCGTCATAAATGGCAGGAAGTTGTAGGTCATACCCATAACAACAGCGAATGCGCTTGATGTAAGGGTCGTGCTTTCAGAAATTATCTGAAGCGTTCGCAACGTTGGAACGACGAATCCTTCTTCACCGAGAATTTGCTTCCAGGCAACTGTACGGAGCAAGAATGATGTGAAGAAGGGAGCAATAACGAGAACCAACATGAAGTTCTTATATTTGCCACCTTTAAATGCAATTGCATATGCAAGCGGGTAAGCGATTGCTAGCGCCAGGACTGTTGCAATGGTTGCATAGAGAAATGAGCGGCCAAATTGTTCGCGATTTTCGACAAATGCATCAATGTAATTTGCAAAGCGAAGGCTTTGTGCGTACTCGCCTGTCTCACCCGTCGGAGTTTGAGTTGAAGTCTGAGCAAGATTAAAAATTGGTAGCAAGAAGAAGGTGAAGAGGAATGCCATTCCCGGAATTAAAAGAAGGTAAGGGGTACTTATCTTCTTTACTGTAAATCCGGTCATTCTTCGTCGAGATCCTCATCAGGGCTAACTTCAGTGCCAGCCTCTGCATCTTCATCGCCGCGAAGACCGAATGTAAATACAGGTTCCCAAGAAATGTTGACACTCTCGCCGACGCTAAATGGAGCAACTCCATCATCGTTCTGCTCGAAGACCATCAGTTCCTGTCCCCACGGCATCATCACCTGGTACTGAGTTGAAACACCGATGTAGGAAACATCTTCAACTTTTCCACCGGTCAGGATATTTCCTGAAGTAGATGTTTCAAGGCGAGAGATGCGGAACTTCTCAGGGCGAATTCCTGCATAGATTGAATTATCTACTGCATGCGAACGGTCCTTTTGAAGTGAAATCTTCTGACCGAAGAGATCAACAATCTGGCTTGAACCATCGCTACCGGTAACAGTTCCCTTAATAAGGTTTGACTGACCCAGGAAGTTTGCAACAAATGCTGTCTCTGGATTGTCATACAACTCAGCAGGTGAACCCATCTGCTCAATCTGGCCCTCATTCATTACTGCGATGGTGTCAGCCATAGTCATGGCTTCTTCTTGATCGTGTGTAACGTGAACGAAGGTGATTCCGACTTCCTTCTGAATCCACTTAAGTTCAATCTGCATCTGGCGACGAAGTTTGAGATCAAGGGCACCCAGTGGTTCATCAAGTAGAAGCAACGCAGGGCGGTTAACAATTGCGCGAGCAAGTGCGATGCGCTGCTGCTGTCCACCTGAAAGTTGAGTTGGCTTACGTTGTGCAAGATGTGGAAGTTCTACAAGATCTAGCGCCTTATTCACCGCATCGTTAACATCTTTGATTCCGCGACGGCGAAGACCGAATGCGATATTTTCAAAGATAGTTAGGTGCGGAAAGAGTGCATAGTTCTGAAAGACTGTATTGATAGGGCGCTGATACGGACGAGTGTCAGTGATATCAGTTGGCCCGAGTGAAATCTTTCCCTGAGTAGGCTCTTCAAGCCCTGCAATCATTCGAAGAGTTGTCGTCTTGCCACATCCTGAAGGTCCGAGAAGTGCAAAGAACGAACCTTTAGGAATGACAAGCGACAAATCATTGACCGCAGTGAAATCACCATAACTCTTGGTGATATTCGAAAGCTTTAGATCTCCTCGTGCAGTGCTTGCATCATCTGACACTTAATTGCCGGCGGCCTTCTGGAAAGCCTCAGTCCAAGTGGTCTCTTCTGCAGGTGTAAGTGAACGGAAGACAGAGAGGTTAGCCATTGTCTTCGCTGTTGGGAAGATAAATTCGCTTGCAGCTAGATCTGGATCAATCTTCTCCATCTCAGCTTGAGCGCCCTTCACAGGACAGACGTAGTTCACGTATGCAGCAACTTCAGCTGCAACAGCTGGGTCGTAGTAGTAGTTGATGAGCTTCTCAGCATTTGCCTTTGCAGCAGCTGTAGCAGTTGATGGAATCATCAAGTTATCACCTGAAATAGTTCCGCCTGATTCAGGGATTGCGAAGTCAAACTTGCCTTCGTTCTCTGACTTGAGGATGAACATATCGCCTGACCAACCAATAACTGCAGTTGCATCACCTGAAGTGAGGTCTTCTGCGTACTCATTGCCCTTTACGCCGCGGATCCAACCATCTGAAATCTTTCCTGCAAGGAAGTCGACGGCATTCATAAATTGATCTTCAGTCACTGTAGAAAGGTTGACACCCTGTGAACGCAAGATGATTCCGACTGTGTCGCGCATTTCAGAGAGAACAACAATCTTTCCTTTGTTCTGTGGAGCAAAGAGATCATCGAGTGTGCGAATACCCTTTGGATTCTTCTCGGTGTTCCAGCCGAATCCACCCATGATGCCCTGCCATGTAAGTGAGCTCTCGCGCTTTGGATCAAATGATGGCGATGCAAGTGTGTCGAGAATGTTCTTCGCATTTGGAATATTCGCCATATCGAACTTCTGTGCATAACCCAGGCGAATCCAGCGAGCTGCCATCCAGTCAGTTGGTGAGACTAGGTCGTAGCCAATATCTTTCTTCAATTTTAGTTGTGCCTGTACTTTTCCGAAGAACTCATCGTTATCGTTGTAATCTTCAAAGTACTTAACTGCAATATCAGTCTCTTTTGTAAATGCTTCAAGAGTTGGGTACTTCTTACCTGAGTCATCAACATCAAGGTAGAGAGGCCAGTTGCCCCAGCGAACTGTGTTCTCTGCAGATGCAGAATCTCCACCAGATCCGCATGCAGCGAGCGCACTTGCACCTGCAACTGCACCAGCGCCGGCTAGAACAGCACGACGTGATACGCGAGAGTTGATAATTGAACGTGCTTCTTCAGAGAGAGGTTTCTTAGCCATGAGTAGGGCTCCTTTTAAATTGCCGGAATAAGGGACGGTTTTGCTGGGCTTATTATGGACTTTCAAACCCCCTGAGCCAAACCTAAATCGAACTTTTTTTAGTGAAATTTAGGCGTTGATATTGGACATCACATGCTTGATGCGGGTGTAATCCTCAAAACCATAGCTGGAGAGGTCTTTTCCATATCCGCTGCGCTTATATCCACCGTGAGGCATCTCGGCCACAAGAGGAATATGAGTATTGATCCAGACACAGCCAAAGTCGAAGGCCTTCGCCATTCTCATGGCGCGACCGTGGTCCTTGGTCCAGACCGATGATGCCAAGCCGTAATCGACGCCGTTGGCCATCGCAACTGCCTCGGCCTCATCCTTGAACTTCTGGATGGTGATGACCGGTCCGAAGATTTCAGATTGGATTAACTCATCGCTCTGCTTGAGATCTGCAATCACCGTTGGCGTAATGAAGTAGCCCGGCATATTTGTTGGGGCTCCCCCAGCCACGATTCGTGCATGCGATGGAGTGCGAGAGATGAATCCGCTGACGCGTTCAAATTGGCTCTTATTGTTTACAGGTCCGACGAGAACATCTTCTGATGGCATACCCATTGCGATGCTATCGGTAGCTTGTGCCGCAAGAAGTTTGACCATCTCGTCGTAGACGCCCTCTTGAACTAGAACGCGGGTAGCAGCTGTGCAATCTTGACCTGCATTGAAGAATCCAGCGATTGCAATTCCTTCGGCAGCTGCTGCAAGATCGGCATCATTAAAGACAACTACAGGCGCCTTTCCGCCGAGTTCAAGGTGAACGCGCTTCAGTGATTTCGCTGCAGCTCCTGCTACTTCCATGCCTGCACGAACAGAACCTGTAATCGAAACCATTGCAGGTGTTGCGTGGTCGACAAGTGCTGCCCCTGTATCGCGTTCACCGGTAATCACATTGATGACGCCATCGGGTAAGAATTCGCTCATGATCTGCGCCATAAACACTGTTGATGCTGGTGTTGTATCACTTGGCTTCAAGACAACTGTATTTCCGGCTGCAATTGCCGGCGCCCATTTCCATACAGCCATCATCATTGGGTAATTCCATGGTGTTACCTGCGCACAAACTCCGATTGGCTCACGGCGCACAAATGAAGTCATTCCGCGCATATATTCGCCCGCTGATTTTCCTTCTAGATTACGCGCAGCACCTGCAAAGAATCGGATCTGATCGACCATTGGCGGAACTTCCTCTGATGCCGTTAAACCCATTGGCTTTCCGCAGTTCTCAGATTCAATCGCTACAAATTCATCTGCACGAGCTTCAATAGCATCGGCAATCTTCAATAGCGCACGCTGACGCTCAGATGGTGTGGAATCACGCCAATCAACAAAGGCATCACTTGCCGCCTTCATCGCCTTATCTACATCTGCCGCATTTGATTTCGGCGCCGTCGCAAAGGCCTGGCCAGTAGCTGGGTTAATCAGTGTTGTGGTCTCACCCGATGCGCCATCGACTGATTTTCCATTAATAAAATTCTGTAGCTTCTTCACCGTCTATGCCTGACCTTTCGTAGCGCGAACCATCTGATCACCGTGATCGTAGGGATGTTTTGTGTAACTCTCTAGCCATCGTGCAATTGTGTATTTACCTGACTCGGTATGTTCTCCAAATTTTTCAAGATCTTCCTCTGTTAAACGCTTCACTAAATCTAAAGAGCTGGCTCGCACCGCGGCATAAACAGCAATTGCATTTTCAACTGCACCATCTGCATAGGCAAGCTTTGGTTCATTTGCCCACGCTGCTTCGTCATACCCTTGAATAATTGAACCCTCTGGCTCTGCCACCAAGCGACGTAAGCGCGCATATGACTGCGCCTCTGAATCTGCCATGTGATGAATACATTGGCGTGCAGACCATTCATTCTCTGCATGAACGTCCATTAAATCTGGAGTCACCGCACGAGCGAGATTGAGAAAATATTGACTTGCTGCTTGATAAGCCGCTGCGGCTTCCTTCAAATCTATCGCTGATGTCATAGTGCGATGATAGTTAATTCTTCTCTTTCTCACTAGCGGCAAGCTGTCCGCACGCACCATCAATCTCGCGTCCACGAGTATCGCGGACAGTTACCGGAACTCCGTAAGACTCGAGGATGCGTACAAACTCGGACTCATCTTCGCGGCGTGATGCAGTCCACTTAGATCCAGGGGTCGGGTTTAGGGGAATGAGGTTTACATGGGCATTGCGATTCTTAAGTAAGCGGCCCAAAAGGTCAGACCTCCATGATTGATCGTTGATATCGCGAATAAGTGCGTACTCAATCGAGTATCGGCGCCCCGTCTTCTTCTCATAGGCATCGGCAGCTGCCAACACCTCACGAACATTAAAGCGATTGTTGATTGGAACAAGAGAATCTCTGAGCTCATCATCTGGAGTGTGAAGAGAGACTGCCAAGGTGCAGTTGATTCCTTCATCCATGAGCTTCTCAATTCCATTAACAAGCCCAACCGTTGATACAACTACAGAACGAGCAGAAATTCCGAGTCCATCTGGATTGGGGTCTGTGATGTTTCGAAGGGTGCGGACAACTGCGTTGTAGTTGGCCAGCGGTTCGCCCATTCCCATAAAGACAATATTTGAAAGTCGAGTTGGTCCACCAGGCATCTCGCCATTGGCGCATGCTCGAGCTGCTGCAACGATTTGATCGGTGATTTCAGCAGCTGAAAGATTTCGCGTGAGACCTGCTTGACCAGTTGCACAGAATGGGCAGTTCATTCCGCATCCTGCTTGAGAAGAGATACAGACCGTTGTGCGATCTGTGTAACGCATCAATACAGATTCAACGAGGACTCCATCGTGCAACTTCCATAAATCTTTGCGGGTCATTCCACCGTCAGTGGTGCGCGTTGTTACAAGCTCAATCATCTTCGGGGTTAGTGCATCAGCAATACTCTGGCGCTCTGCTGCGGGAATATCAGACCAATCTTCTGGATTGTCAGAGAGGTGCGTGAAGTAATGGGTTGCTACCTGTGCTGCACGAAATGGTTGGAAGCCAAGTTCTTTAGCAAAAGCTTTACGGTCTGCTGGTGCAAAGTCAGCTAAATGCTTAGGCGCTTTCTTCTTCTGAACAGGCTCATCGAAGACTAATTTAAGTTCAGTTGGACGCTCGGCACTCATAGGAGACCTGAATCCTGTGCGCGGCGCACAACTTCAAGTGCGAGCCACAGGGCAGGTGCTGCAAAGAGAACAGAATCTAGGCGATCCATGATTCCGCCATGACCTGGCAATAAATTGCCCATATCTTTGATTGCAACATCGCGCTTGAGTGCGGATTCAATGAGGTCACCTGATGTTGCAGTGAAGACGGTGAGAATTCCAGCAATTGCACCTAGCCACCAATCAAGGTTCATGATGTAGTGAAATGCTAAAGAGCCACCAATAACAGTAAAGACAACTGAGCCGAGTAGACCTTCAATAGTCTTCTTGGGGCTGATCTTTGGTGCAAGTGGATGCTTTCCAAAGAGAACTCCCGTCAAATATGCGAAGGTGTCATTGCATCCCACGAGAACAACGAGGGTCATTACGCTCTCGAGTCCGTTATAGGGGCGTGCAAGAAGGATGAGGAAACCTGCAAGAAATGGCAGATAGATAAGAGCAAGCGTTGATGCAGATGCTGTGCGTACAAAGTTCTCTGTACCTCTAGGCAAGAGAAGAACTAAGAGACAAGGAAAGGCAATCGCTGTTGCAACGGTGAGACCTGAAACTCCCCCGAACCAAGTGGCTGCGCAGAGAGCAATTGATGCAGTGGCTAGAGACCATAGCGGGATATTGATTTCGATTGCGTGAAAAGCTTTATGAAGCTCGCGGATACCGAGAACAACCGCCAAAGTAACCAGGCCTGCAAAGATAACTCGATATGTGGAGAGCGAGAGCCACACGAGCAAGATAAGAAATAAACCTACGCCAATTGATGGGAGCAGTTTTCGACCAGCGCGCTTATTAATCGCTTCGTTGATCGAATGGAGATCAGACACGGTAAGTGAACTTCGGTGAAGTCTTTAGACTTCGAGAAGTTCAGCCTCCTTATGCTTTAGAAGCTCATCAATTTTTGCAACATGCTCTGAAGTGATCTTCTCAAGCTCTTTCTCGCCGCGGCTTAAATCATCCTTTGAGATATCACCATCTTTCTCAGCCTTCTCCATCGCCTCTTTTGCTGTGCGACGGATATTGCGCATTGAAATCTTTGAATCTTCAGCCTTGGTCTTTGCAACCTTGATGTAATCCTTACGGCGCTCCTCAGTGAGCTGCGGGAAGTTAACGCGAATAACTGCGCCATCTGATGCTGGATTTACACCGAGATCTGATTCGCGGATTGCCTTTTCAATAGAGGTCATTGCGCCCTTATCAAAGGGAGAGACAATCGCCATACGGGATTCCGGAACTTGAATGGAAGCAAGCTGAGAGAGTGCGGTAAATGTGCCGTAGTAATCGACCATGATCTTGTTAAACATCGCTGGGTGAGCACGACCTGTGCGGATTGCACCGAAGTCATCTTTAGCAACTTCGACAGCTTTATTCATCTTATCTGTTGCCTCTTGAAGTGTGGTTGCTACATCTGCCATGGTCTTTGCTCCTTAGGAACCTTAAGTTATCTCTCGTTTAAGAAACGAGAGTTCCAATCTTTTCACCGCGGACTGCGCGGCCGATATTTCCATTTGCCATCAAATCAAAGACAACGATTGGTAGGTGGTTCTCGCGGCAGAGGCTAAAGGCTGCTGCATCTGCAACGGCGAGTGACTTCTGGAGAACTTCATCGTAAGAGATTGTGTCGAACTTCGTTGCGTTCTTATCCTTGCGAGGATCTGCGTTGTAGACGCCATCGACGCCAGACTTTGCGAGCAATAGCGCACCTGCACCGATTTCAAGTGCGCGCTGCGCTGCAACTGTGTCTGTTGTAAAGAATGGCATTCCGGCACCTGCACCGAAAATTACGACGCGACCTTTTTCAAGGTGGCGGATTGCACGACGTGGAACATATGGTTCTGCAACCTGTCCCATGGTGATTGCGGTTTGGACGCGAGTATCAACGCCCTCTTTTTCGAGAAAATCTTGAAGTGCTAAACAGTTCATCACTGTTCCGAGCATTCCCATGTAGTCAGCGCGTGAACGTTCCATGCCGCGCTCTGAGAGTTCTGCTCCGCGGAAGAAGTTACCTCCGCCAACAACGATTGCGATCTGTACTCCGCTGCGGACAACATCAGCGATTTGTTTTGCTACATCTGCCAGTACATCGGGATCAACGCCGATGCCCTTCTTGCCACCGAAAACTTCTCCAGAAAGTTTAAGGAGCACTCTGCCGTAATTTCCTCTAGTACCTGGCATGAGTGCTCCCCTCGCTTTAGTTGAAAGTAGTTTACTGACCTACGCGGAAACGGTGGAATGCCTTGACGGCGGTTCCTGCCTCATCGAGGATCTGCTTAACGGTCTTCTTCGCATCCTTAGCGAAAGCCTGCTCGATAAGTGAAACTTCCTTCACAAATCCAGTTACGCGGCCTTCGATAATCTTTGAAAGAGATGCCTCTGGCTTACCTTCGGCGCGAGCTGTCTCTTCTGCAAGGCGACGCTCTGTCTCGATTAGGTCTGCTGGAACATCTTCGCGATTAACGAAACGTGGTGCAAATGCTGCGATGTGCTGTGCAACATCCTTACCAACTTCTGCAGCTTCCTTTGCAAGTGCAACCAAGACGCCAACTTGTGGTGGCAAATCTGGGCTTGTCTTGTGTAGGTAGAGACCAACTGGTCCTTCGATAACTGCAACGTTACGAATCTCGATCTTCTCGCCGAGTGTTGCATTTCCTTCATCGACAACAACTTGAACCGTCTTGCCATTAGCCATTGTTGAAGCTAGGAATGCAGCAACATCTGCTGACTTAGAAGATAGAAGGTGATCTACGAGCTCATCGCCAAGTGCGATAAAACGCTCGCCCTTTGCTACGAAGTCTGTCTCGCAGTTGAGTTCAAGCATCACACCAAGATCGCCTGAAACCTTTGCAACTACCAAACCATTTGACGTTAAACGACCTTCGCGCTTTGTAACGCCCTTTTGTCCCTTAACGCGGATGATTTCAATAGCCTTGTCGTAATCGCCATCTGCTTCATCGAGTGCCTTCTTGCAATCGAGCATTCCTGCTGCAGTTGCTTCGCGAAGACGCTTTACATCATCTGCTGAATAGTTAGCCAATTTCTTATGCCTCCACAGGTGTTGCTGGTGCATCAGTAGCTGGCGCAGCAGCCGAAAGGATTTCCTTCTCGAGCGCTTCAGCGGCTGCAGCTTCTGCTGTTGCAACCGGTGCAGGTGCTGCTGCAGTGCGAGCCTTAAGGCCCTCTGCAATTGCATCTGTAATAACGCGAGTTAGAAGATCAATTGAACGAATTGCATCATCGTTACCTGGGATCTTGTAATCAACTTCATCTGGATCGCAGTTTGTATCAAGGATTGCAATAACTGGAATACCGAGCTTCTTAGCTTCGGCAACAGCGAGGTGCTCCTTCTTGGTATCGACAACCCAAATTGCTGAAGGCAACTTAGTCATGTGGCGGATACCGTCGAGGTTCTTAAATAGCTTCTCGCGCTCACGGCGAAGAACTAGAAGTTCCTTCTTTGTAAGCAAGAGATCGTTTGCAGTCTCAAGAGCCTCAAGCTCCTTGAGGCGCTGAATACGCTTGTAGACAGTTGGGAAGTTTGTAAGCATTCCACCTAACCAGCGCTCTGTAACTGTTGGCATTCCAACGCGAGCTGCTTGATCGATGATTGGCTTGTGAGCCTGCTTCTTTGTTCCCACGAAAAGTACGTGGCCACCCTTAGCAACTGTCTCCTTAACGAAAGCGTAAGCTGAATCGATAAGTGCAAGTGATTGCTGGATGTCGATGATGTAGATGCCATTGCGTTCTGTGAAGATAAAACGCTTCATCTTTGGATTCCAACGACGAGTCTGGTGTCCGAAGTGGACTCCGCTGTCGAGGAGTTCGCGCATTGTTACAACTGCCATGACGGCACGCTCCTTCTTAGGTTTTTGTGCACAGCACAAAGAACCTGCTCGGTTAATGTCTTAACAATTTGCTAAGACCGTCGCACCTACAACGCCGACCAGCTGCGAACAGTTGGACCGAAGTGGCTTGTATTCCCTGCGAAGCAGTTCATACATAAGTGCTGAGATGTCACCAATCTCTCGACTGGTGCAGGGGAAATCTTACCTGCCAGCCGGGGGTGCAAAATCCAGGGCTAAGCTCTTGGATGAGCCTGCTTAAAGGCTTTCTGCAATCTTTCAGTCGATACATGGGTATATATCTGGGTGGTGGCCAAGGATGCATGGCCCAAAATTTCTTGAACGGTACGCAGATCGGCCCCGCCTTCAAGGAGATGAGTTGCCGCCGAATGGCGAAGGGCGTGCGGCCCTAAACGATGAGCCCCTTCTAGAGCTTGTAGCGCTTCATAGACAACTGTGCGAACAGTGCGCTGATCAATTCTTTTTCCGCGGATACCAAGAAATACAGCTTCACCCGATGTGCCGGTAACTATTTCTGGACGAGCGTTTTTAATCCAATTATTGAGCGCCTTCATCGCAGGATTTCCAAGCGGAATTGTGCGCTCCTTATTTCCTTTACCGAGAACAAGAATCGTATTTCGCTGGTAATCAATATCATCAAGATCTAGCCCGCAAAGTTCAGACACACGAGCACCGGAGGCGTAGAGAACTTCCAGAATGGCGCAATCGCGAATAGACGTTGCGCTCTCTTCTTCGGCAACTCGAGTTGCTAGTGAATCCATGGCAACAGTTGCATCGGAGATAGATAAAACTTCTGGCAAAGTTCTATGCCCTTTCGGTGTGGCAAGAGTGAGCCCGATATCTTTCGCAAGAAAGCCCTTCTTTGTTGCCCACTTGGTAAAGAGGCGAATTGAGACCGCCCTGCGAGATAACGTTGTTCTGGCGCCACCTTTTACCTGCTGCGTTGCAAGCCAAGAGCGAATATGGGCAATCGTGATTGCAGAGACATCATCAATCTTTTGGAGTTCCAGGTTGTCGAAGAAGCTGGTGAGATCACCGAGATATGCACGAGTTGTATGTTCAGAGAGTGAGCGCTCTTTGATCAGATGGTGGGTGTACTCCCCCAGCACTTTCTCAAAGTTCGGCATAGGTCAAAGAATATATGCCGAGTCTGTCATTACTCGGGTTTGCGACCTTGGCGCAGAAGTCCGAAGGTGAGTGCATCCTCAAGTGCCATCGCAGATGCGGCAATCACGTTCTCGTGAACGCCAACTGTGTTCCACTCGCCCTTGCCATCTGAAGTTTCAACTAAGACTCGAGTAACTGCGCCAGTACCAAGGCGTCCTTCGAGGATACGAACCTTATAATCGGTGAGTTCAAGTGCGGCAAGTTCTGGATATAACTGATTGAGTCCATCGCGTAGCGCATTATCGAATGCATTAACGGGGCCATTTCCAGAGCCGCTACATGTGATCTCTTTACCTTGTGCAGTAACTGTTACCTCTGCCTTGGTGATAATTACATTGCTTACTTCACGTTCTGTAGTAGTGAGCCAATGATCAATTGTGAAGAAGGATGGGCGCTTACCTGTCGCTTCTTCGCGAAGAAGGAGTTCGAATGATGCATCAGCTGCTTCAAATGTGAAGCCTCTTGATTCCATCTCTTTAACTCGTTCGACGACTCGACCGATGAGTTCGCGATCGCCCTTGAGATCAACACCTAGCTCCATAGATTTAAGTTCGATTGATGCGCGACCCGCCATATCTGAGACAAGCATGCGCATATCGTTTCCGACAGATTCTGGATCTTCGTGTTGGTACAAAGAAGGGTCTACTTTGATTGCAGATGCATGTAAGCCTGCCTTATGTGCGAATGCAGATACGCCTGTATATGGCTGACGTGGTGAAGGAGAAATATTCGTCACTTCTGCAACTGCATGTGAAATTCTGAAAGACTCGCGTAGCGCGTTCTGTGGAAGAACTTCCTTCTTCTTCTTCAACTCAAGGTTGGCGATAATTGTTACAAGATCAGCGTTACCCGTGCGTTCACCATATCCATTAAGTGTTCCCTGGATATGTGTGGCTCCTGCGGCATAGGCGGCCATTGAATTTGCCACTGCGCAGCCTGTGTCGTTGTGGCAGTGAATTCCTAGGCGAGCAGATGTTGCACCTAATACATCGTGAACTACATCTGCAATTTCATCAGGCAACATTCCACCATTGGTATCGCAGAGCGCAGCCACATCAGCGCCTGCCTCCATTGCTACGCGGATAACTTCAAGAGCGTATGCGCGATTAGCGCGGTAACCATCGAAGAAGTGCTCTGCATCGAGAAATACGCGTTGCCCCTCTTGGCGAAGGTGCGAGACTGAATCTCGGATCATTTCAAGGTTCTCATCAAGTGTTGTCTTAAGAGCAAGATCAACATGGCGGTCGTATGCCTTTGCAACAAGTGTTACTGCTGGAGCACCTGAATCACGGAGCGCTCCAAGAAGTACATCATCTGCAGCCTTTACATTGGGGCGACGTGTGGCACCGAAAGCTACAAATGTTGCATTTTTAAGCTTTAACTCTTTCTTAGCAAGTGCAAAGAATTCAGTATCTTTTGGATTAGCTCCTGGCCATCCACCTTCAATGAAGCCAACGCCTAGATCATCGAGATGGCGAGCGATTGTGAGCTTGTCATGAACAGAGAGATTCAGGCCTTCTTGCTGTGCACCATCACGAAGGGTGGTGTCATAGATATGTAAGGCCTCTTTATCAAATGTCACAGCGAAACCTTCTTCATCCAGCCATGCTTATCTTCAATTGTGCCGTGCTGGATTGCGAGTAAGTGATTGCGAATCTGCATCGTGATGGTGCCAGGTTGACCATCGCCTGTGACCCATGTGCCCATCGCAGATTTTGCTTGGCCGACAGGAGATACCACTGCTGCAGTTCCGCATGCAAAGATTTCAGTGATTTCACCCGATGTAACTCCATCGCGCCAATCATCTACAGAGAGCATTACCTCTTCAGTCTTGTATCCAAGATCTTTAGCAACAGAGAGAATTGAGTCGCGAGTAATGCCAGGAAGAAGCGTTCCGGTGAGCTTTGGAGTAATAACAGTTGCATCGGCGCCCTTGCCCTTTACGAAGTAAAGGTTCATGCCGCCCATCTCTTCAACCCACTTACGTTCCTTGGCATCAATCCAGACAACCTGATCGCATCCTTCTTTCGCTGCAGCTTTCTGTGCAACAAGTGAAGCTGCATAATTTCCGCCGCACTTTGCCTCACCTGTTCCGCCTTGTGCCGCACGAACGTATTCGGTTGAGATCCATACAGATACAGCCTTGGACGGATCAAAGTAAGCACCAGCAGGTGTTGCAATCAGAATGTACGTCGCCTTATTTGTTGGGCGAACTCCGAGACCAACTTCTGTTGCGATCATAAATGGGCGAATATAGAGAGCCTCGCCGATTTTTCCTGGCGTCCATCCAGCATCTTGGCTAACAAGTGCATGAACGGTTTCAAGGAATAACTCTTCTGGCATTTCAGGAAGTGCTAAACGGTTTGCAGATTTCGCAAAGCGACGAGCATTAGCTTCTGGGCGAAAGAGTGCGATGCCACCATCAGGTTGGCGATATGCCTTCATTCCTTCAAAGATCTCTTGGCCGTAATGAAAAACTGCAGTTGCAGGATCGAGAGTGAGTGGACCATATGGCTTTAACTCTGGTTCTTGCCAACCGCCTGCCTCAGTCCACTCGCAGACGACCATGTGGTCGGTGTAATACTTTCCAAAACCACAGTTCGCGACTTT
The DNA here is from genome assembly GCA_044239085.1 of Candidatus Planktophila sp. Taxonomy (GTDB): domain Bacteria; phylum Actinomycetota; class Actinomycetes; order Nanopelagicales; family Nanopelagicaceae; genus Planktophila. Next base: position 726 of record JBIICC010000008.1, on the reverse strand, counting down.
CTCGATGCGCTCTGCTGCTGGAACTGCATGTGGATTAAGTGAGATCTTCATTTACTTAACCAATTCTGCTAACGCTGAACCGATTTCTGTTGTGCCGCGCTTTGAATCACCACGTGTAGCGAGATCTGCAGCGACTGCCTCTTCGACATCGCGTGCAGCATCGTTTAGCCCTAAGTGATCGAGCATCATTGCAACAGACATAACAGTGGCTGTTGGATCAGCTAAGTTCTTTCCTGCGATATCTGGCGCGCTTCCATGAACAGGTTCGAACATAGATGGATATGCGCCAGTTGGATTGATATTTCCAGAGGCAGCAAGGCCGATACCACCGCAGATAGCTGCAGCGATATCAGTCAAGATATCTCCGAAGAGGTTATCTGTTACTACAACGTCAAAGCGCTCAGGGTTTGTGACGAAGAACATTGAAGCAGCATCAACGTGTAAGTAATCCGTTGTAACAGTTGGGAACTCTTTTGCTACCTGGTTAAAGGTACGCGTCCAGAGGCTTCCGGCGCGAGTAAGGACATTGTTCTTATGAACGAGGGTTAACTTCTTGCGATCGCGAGCTGCAGCACGTGTGAATGCATCACGAATGACTCGCTCTGCACCGCGGCGTGTATTAAGAGATTCCTCTGTTGCGATTTCATGATCTGTGCCTTCAGCAAGAACACCGCCTGCACCAACATAAGGACCTTCGGTGCCTTCGCGAACAACAACGAAATCGAT
>JBIICC010000039.1:0-7894 GCA_044239085.1 Candidatus Planktophila sp. | reverse complement strand
CTTTCCCAGGCTTCACGTGTTGGAACTCTACGACGGTCCATAGCTGACCCTCAATATCGAGCGTCATTCCATTTTTTAGATCATTTGTTGTTGCCACGTTAGCTCCAGTTCAGGTCCTCGTAGTTCGACGGACGCTATGGGCAGAGTTTACCTTATGAAATTACGCGAGTAGCGCCTTCAGTGCGATCAAAGCAAGGACATATGAATTCGGCCCGAATCCCCCAATAGTCCCATTTGCTACACCTGAAATAACAGATGTGTGGCGAAACTCTTCACGCGCTAGTGGGTTGGAGAGATGAACCTCAATAAGTGGCGATTTAACAAGTTCAGCTGCATCACGAATTGCGTATGAGTAATGTGTGAAAGCAGCGGGATTGATAATGACAGGTGTATTTGTATCGGCAGCTTCGTGAAGCCAACCAATGATCTCGGCCTCATCATTACTCTGACGAACATCGGCTTCAAAGCCATGGCTCTTTGCGGCAGATTCGATATGGCTGACAAGATTTGGATAACTCATATCTCCATAAATTGCAGAGTCACGGATATCGAGTCTTCCCAAATTTGGGCCATTGAGAACTAAAACCTTCATTGGCATACCTTCTCATACGCGGCAATGAGGGCGCCTTCATCTGGACCTTCAACCCGCTGTGTCTGACCAATTTCTCCTAGGAGAACGAAGCGCAAGGTGTTGCCACGCGACTTCTTATCTAGCTTCATATTGGCTAGAAGTGCGCTCCACGATGAAGCGCTATATGTGATTGGTAAATGTAGAGATTCGAGGAGTTCTCGATGCAAGAGCAATGTACTCTCCGAAATCAAATCCAATGAGTAAGCAAGTTCTGCAACGTATATCATTCCTATAGAGACGCACTCACCATGGCGCAGGGAATACTTGGAATCTAACTCAACAGCATGACCAAAGGTATGACCGTAATTCAAGATTTCTCGGTCGAAACTCTCTTTGTAATCTCCGGATACAACATCACCTTTTACTCGAATAGATCTTTCGATGAGTTCTGTAGTTAGAGATTTATCTGCTCTAATCTCTGCGAGTGCTCTACCTTTAAGAATATCCAAGATTTTGGTATCTCGAATAAATCCACATTTCACAACTTCGGCGAGCCCAGCAGAAAAATCTCTATCGCTTAAGGTCTCTAACCACTGGAGATCGACGATGACTCTCTGCGGGGAATGAAATGCACCGATGAGATTCTTGCCGTACTCGCTATTGATGCCAGTCTTTCCTCCTACAGCTGCATCGACCATGCCCGCGACGGTAGTTGGGATTGCGACCCAATCAATTCCACGGAGCCAAGAGGCGGCAGCAAAGCCCGAGAGGTCGGTGATCGCACCTCCGCCGATACCCACAATCAAATCTGAGCGAGTAAATCCTGCAGCACCTAGCCAATCCCATAATTGCAGAAGTGTCTTAGTGCTCTTTGCAATCTCAGAATCAGGAACTGCGAAGTAGAAAGGCTCGGCATCGCCTACCTCTAAATTCTTAACTTGATCTTTCATCTTCTCAGAGAAGATAAAGGCGATGCGCTCTCGACCCTTGGCGACATCTTTAATCTCATCCTTAAAGTCAGCATCAATGCGAACTTGGTATTGACGTTCGGCTTTAATATCGATGGTTATCATTTCAGTGCACCAAGTGCTTCCTCTACGATTTGCCTCTGTGATTTGCCGTTGACATCGATGACTACATTGGCGATTGATTCATAGATTGGTCTACGTACTTCCATCAGGGTCTGCCATTGCCCGCGTGGATTGTGCAGTAAGAGTGGGCGATCACGATCAAATCCGATTCGTGGAGCGACGCTAGCTAAAGAGATATCCAGGTAAATGACCGGAGCAGATGAAACCTTAAGCGCAGATTGCGCATCAACAGATATCGGTGCTCCCCCGCCGAGTGCCAGGATTGAACCATCGTTGAGAAGTTCATCCCTAAGAACTTTCTTCTCTACTGTTCGAAAATAATCTTCGCCTTTATCAATAAAAATCTGAGAAACAGGCATCTCTTCTCGCTCTTCAATAATTGAGTCGGTATCTCGAAATGGCAGGCCTAACGCACTTGCAACAGCTTTGCCTATCGTTGATTTTCCTGAGCCCATGGGACCTATAAAGATTGCGCGAGGTGCCATATGCGCCTACTTAAATGGAAGATTCTCAATATATGACTGGAAGTTCCGACGAACTTCCTGAACCGAATCTCCACCAAATTTCTCTAGTACAGCTTCTGCAATCACTAAAGCAGCCATAGCTTCTGCAACTACACCAGCAGCCGGCACAGCACATACATCAGAACGTTGATTAATAGCCTTTGCTGCATCACCTGTCTGTACATCGATAGTGTCGAGCGCCTTAGGCACGGTAGAGATCGGCTTCATTGCAACTGAAACTCTCAAGATTTCACCGTTAGACATTCCACCTTCTGTACCACCGGCTCTATCTGTGCGGCGAACAATCTTGCCTGAGGCATCTCGTTCAATCTCATCATGAGCAACAGAACCTCTACGTGTAGCAGTTCTAAAGCCGTCACCAATTTCAACGCCCTTAATTGCTTGAATACCCATCATCGCGCCAGCTAGGCGAGCATCTAAGCGTCTATCCCAATGAACGTGTGAACCTAAACCTGGTGGAAGGTTGTAGACAAGAACTTCGCATACTCCACCAAGAGTGTCACCATCCGAGTGCGCTGACTCAATCTCGGTAATCATCAGTGCGCTCGTCTTTGGATCTGCACAACGCACCGGATCTTCATCAATGCGATTCCTATCTCCCTCTAAAGGCAGAGGCGTCTCATCAGGAATTCTTACAGAACCAATGGAAACTACATGGCTAAGAATTGTGATACCAAGTGATTGCTGTAGAAAGTTTCTCGCTATCGCACCGAGTGCAACCCGCGCAGCTGTCTCGCGAGCACTAGCTCGCTCGAGAATTGGCCGCGCATCATCGAAGTCATATTTCTGCATACCAACTAAATCAGCATGCCCAGGACGTGGCCTTGTGAGTGGAGCATTTCTCGCCAACTTCTCAATCTCATCTAAGGGAACTGGATCAGCTGACATGACCTTCTCCCACTTTGGCCATTCACTGTTTCCTACCTGAATCGAAATTGGGCCACCTTGAGAAATTCCAAGACGAACTCCACCGAGAATTGTGACTTTATCTGCTTCAAAATTTTGACGAGCACCTCTTCCAACTCCAAGTCGGCGGCGAGATAAATGAAAATCTATATCGGCAGTTGTGATTTCGATATGAGCTGGAAGTCCTTCCACAATCGCAGAGAGAGCTTGGCCATGTGATTCACCAGCAGTAATCCAACGCATTGGCCTATTGTTGCAGATGTGCTGGGTATCTTGCGACTTATTTGCCGGAATGTCAATGCAGAGCCATGCTGTAAATCATAGGTATACATATCGATGGCGCTAGTGCTACTCGGGGAGAAATCTTCCCGTTCTTAATCCACACAACCATGATTTGAATCGACACCAAAACAGTCGAAATCGCGATGTACTGCAGAATCGAGTATTCAATCTCGGCAAAGAGCACTAGGACAGTTATGAGCTTCATATCTCCCCCACCGAGGTCAGTGATAAAGGAGAGGAGAATTAAGGCGAAAAAGGTTGCTGATGCGAGACCAAGATTTATCGATCCTTTGAAGGTCAATAAGAGTGAGCATGAGAGAAAAATTAGACTGACATTAGTGATGATGTGATCTCGAAGATCATTTGTAGCAATCCAGATGAGAATCGCGCAGGTAACAAGCATTACCTCAGCATAACTTCCATGAGGAAGTTGAACTTCAGCGCTGTGTATAACTTAGGAGTTGATGACCTTACGAAGATGAGAGGCGAGCTCTGTTCGATGCGAAATCTCCCCGATAGTCTTTTCAACTTGATCGATGCCTTGATAGAGGAGAAGTTCTAAACCGTTGATTACTACTCCCGAAGAATCTAACCAACGTGATGCAAGAACCGTTGGCCACGGGTTGTAAATCACATCAAATAGTGGCGCCGTAACACCGTCCTGCACATTCTCTGCAAGGAGATCTGCAGCCCCTGCAGGGGTAGTGTTGACAACGAGGTCATACTCTTCGAAGCCAATATTCTGTCGCCAGCCTTCATACTTGAAATCGGCAACCTGTACCGCTTGAGCAAGAGCTTCTTCACGCGTTGACGAGCGGCCAAGAACTGTAATCGCCTTACTGACCGAATCGAGTACGCCAGCTACAGCGCGTGCAGTTCCGCCTGCTCCCAAGATTAACACCGATGAGAAAGTCTCAAGTTTCTTCTCATTTAAAGCTTGCATGAAACCGGAGCCATCTGTGCTGGTAACTTTCCAATTTGCTCCCTCCTTGTACAAGGTATTTGCAGATTGAATTCGGGTTGCAATTGAATCTATCGGTAGCCCCAGCGAAAGCGCCTCTTCTTTAAGTGGCATTGTTAGCGACAAGTAATCAAACTCTCCTGATCTCTCTGTGAAGAATTTACCTAACTCTCCGGACTTTACTTCTATCGCTACATAGCTTCCATCAATCTTGAGATAATCAAAGAGAGCTCTGTGAAGTCGCGGCGAGAGAGAGTGAGTGATTGGGGAACCCAGTACCGCGCCTCTAATCATCGTGAACTCCCAAATAATCCAGCCCGTAGATTCTTTTTGTACTCGACCTTCCAAGCGTTGAACTCATCAAGATTGTCTGTAAAGCGAGTATCCGACGGTGCAACGGTGATGAAATATATCCAATTCCCCGGCTTCGGGTTCATCGCCGCACGCATAGCGGAGAGCCCTGGGTTATTGATTGGACCAGGCGGTAATCCATATCTTTTATAGGAGTTGTAGGGAGATGAGATCAAAGTTGATTGGGTGCTTAAAAAGATGTTCCCTCGGAGTTTCTTGATGTAATGGACAGTTGAATCAAATTGGAGAGGCATTCCTATCTTTAATCGATTCTGAATAACTTGTGAAATCTTCCGAAAATCTTGAAGTTTCCCCTCTGCCTGAATGAGTGAGGCGATGATAAGAAGTTGTTGAGCCGAGAATTTCGAATCTGAGGCGAAGAAACCTGCTTCCTGCATCGCACGCTTAGAGTTACTCACCATACTTGTTATCGCGCTTTGCGCTGATGTTCCTTGCGCAAAACTGTACTGTGCCGGGAAAAGTAGACCTTCTAAGGATGTAAATCCCTTCGGTTTCTCAACGCCTCTCAGTGCGTCGGATACTTCCTTAGTGGAGAATCCAGATCTATACATCTGCGGTAGAACTTCGCTAATCCAAGCCCCTTCAACGATATTTACCAATCCAATTAAACGCTTTGAGTCCAAGAGCTGATTCAGCGCCTCTTGTGCACAGATTTCTTTATTCAATCGATGTGCGCCAGGGGCAATTTGGGTAGCTCTCGGATCACTTACTGCAACTCTAAAGAAAGCTTGTGAAGATTTAGTAACACCCTTGGAGAATAACTGGCGCGCGATTGAAAAACCTGTCTCTCCGCTCTTGACCTGAATAGTGACCTCAGTTGGTGAACTTTGAGAACATGAGAAATCTGGCGCAGAGCCCCCTAACCCTCTTACTTCACGCACTCCCAATGTGAGGAGAAAGGCAACTAGGAGCGCAGAAGCAACTCTTGAAATTGGAGTATCTAACTTAACTCTCACTAAGTAACCCTTGCTCGAGTATTGCAACAGCCGCCATCGAATCAATCAACTCTCTAGAGTCACGGCTGGAAACTCCGGCCTCTTTCAATTTTCGTTGCGCACTTACGGTAGATAAGCGCTCATCAATCAAAAGTACTTCAATCCTAAATTGTTCAGTAAGTGCGTCGGCAAAAACCTTCGCTTTCTCAGCGCTATCGCCCTCCGTGCCTGACATATTTACTGGCAGGCCGACAAAAATCTTCACCGGCAGATATTCATCAATCAACGCGCCGATCGAGCTGAAGAGTGATTTATCTTGGCTCTTGAGGGCTGGTAATGGTGAAGCGAGAATTCCATCTGGGTCGCACACTGCAACACCTAATCGAACATCTCCGTAATCGAAGGCAATGCGACGGCCTCTCAAGGATTTACTTTCCAGAAACTACGCTAGTGATTGCTTGAAGCGCTTGCGCTGACTTTGATGAATCACTTCCACCGCCTTGTGCGAAATCATCCTTACCGCCACCGCCACCACCAAGGATTGTTGATCCAGCTTTCACGAGCGCTCCAGCTTTCATGCCCGAAGCACGAGCTGCATCGCTTACAGCGACAACGAGAACTGGCTTTCCATCGTTAGAGCTAATGAGAGCAATGACAGATTTCTCTGCACGATTTCTGAGATCTAGAGCAATCTTTCGTAGATCATCTCCTGTAACACCATCTGCCAAAACTGTGGCCACGGTTGAGATTCCATTGATATCGATAGCGCTCTGTGCGAGCTGAGAAATTTGAGCCATCGCCTGAGCCGACCGCACAGTAGCTAACTCCTTCTCTATCTCCTTTATGCGATTCATCAGATCAGAGATTCGCTCAGGTAATTCCTCTGTCTTTGATCCTTTAACAATTTCAGTAAGTGAATTGAGAAGGATATGTTCGCGAGCTAAGAATCTATATGCATCTACGCCAACGAGAGCTTCAACTCTACGGACACCCGCTCCGATTGAAGATTCGCTGAGTAGCTTGACTACGCCAAGCTGGCCAGAACGATCTACGTGAGTTCCACCGCAGAGTTCACGAGCCCAATCCCCCACGCTTACAACTCTGACTTCATCGCCGTACTTCTCACCGAAGAGAGCCATCGCTCCCATCTTCTTCGCTGCATCCTGAGACATAACTTCTGCTGTAATAGCTAAATTATCTAGAAGCAAAGTGTTCACTCGCGACTCAACATCGTTGAGAACTGATGCAGGAACAGCTCCGGTGCTTGGGAAGTCGAAGCGGAAACGACCTGGTGAATTCTCTGATCCAGCTTGTGTGGCTGTCTCGCCCAGTAACTCTCTAAAAGCCTTATGAACCATATGGGTTGCTGTGTGAGCTCTTGAAATCGCATGACGTCTCTCGATATCAATTTCTGCAAGAGCTTCTGAGCCGACAGTTACTTCACCCGACAAAACTCTTCCGCGGTGAACTGACAGGCCATTTACGGGTGTTTGAACATCATCGATCTCAATGACAGCGCCATTAGAGAGAGTGATTCTTCCTCCATCGGCCAATTGCCCACCACCTTCTGCATAGAACGGGGTGCGATTTAGGATGACTTCGATCTCTTGTCCACTAGATGCTGCAGGCACACTCAGACCATCTACAAGTAGCCCATTAATAGATGATTCAGATTTGTGATCTGTATAGCCAATGAAAGATGTTGCTCCTGATTTATCGGCGATCTTCTTATACTCAGAGAGATCTGTATGGCCACTCTTCTTAGCCTTTGCATCTGCTTTAGCGCGATCTCGCTGCTCATTCATCAATCTGCGGAAGCCATCTTCATCAACTTCGAGTCCGACTTCACGCGCCATCTCAAGAGTTAAATCGAATGGGAAACCATAGGTATCGTGGAGCTTGAAGACTTCATCGCCAGGAAGCTGACTCTTATTCGACTTCTTAATTGCAGCTGATGCAAGATCAAAGATCTGGGTACCGCTCTTGAGGGTCTGTAAAAAGGATTCTTCTTCAGAGACAGAGACGCTGAGAATTCTCTTCTTATCGCCCACGAGCTCTGGATATTGCGGGCCCATCGCGCTAATAGCTGCCACGGTGAGCTCAGACATAATTGGGTCGTTAACGCCAAGTAATCTCATATTTCGAATTGTTCGGCGCATCATTCGGCGAAGAACATATCCTCGACCTTCGTTGCCAGGAGTTACACCATCTCCGATGAGCATTGCAGATGTTCTTGCATGGTCTGCAATAAC
>JBIICC010000007.1:0-31679 GCA_044239085.1 Candidatus Planktophila sp. | reverse complement strand
ATGAAGATAAGACTGGACGTTACAGTGGTTACACCGCATCATTTATTGGTTTTGCGCCTGCAGATGCACCGCGATATGTCATAAGCGTCACGATTCAAGATCCCAAGAATGGCCACTACGGTGGCGCATTAGGTGGGCCTGTCTTTAAGAAAGTAATGACCTTTGTTCTTCAATCAAAACATGTTGCTCCTACGGGAACGAAAATCCTTCCCGTAGCTCTCACTAAGGCGCAACTCAAGGTAACTCAAGCAAGAGCGGTTGAGGCGAAGAAGCAATGATTCGTCCACTGGCAAAATTCTCCCTCACTCTCTCCGAGGTAGCGCTCCTTGTCGGTGCAGAAGAGCAGGGAACACTTAAGGGTGAAATTTCAGGTATTGCAAATAAGGATTCAGATATTGAAGCTGGCGATTTATTCCTAGCAATCGCGGGCGAGAAAGTTCATGGCGCACATTTTGCTGGCACTGCCATTGCTCGAGGCGCAGTTGCAGTTCTTACCGATGAAGAAGGATCGAAGCTGATTTCTGGTCTTCCGACCCTTGTCGTAAAGGATGTTCGCAGAGCTGGGGCGATAGTTGCTTCTTCTCTCTACAAGAACCCAACGCGAGATCTCCATGCAATTGGAATCACCGGAACTAATGGGAAAACAACAGTCACCACACTTCTTCATCAAATATTTCATGCAGCAGGGCGCGAGAGCGGCCTCATCGGTACCGTCGAGACACGAATAGGTGCTGAGGTAATTCCAAGCACTCGTACAACTCCAGAAGCGGCGGAGTTGCAAGCGCTCACAGCGGCGATGCGCGAGAGACATATGCGTCATCTTGTAATGGAAGTCTCTAGCCATGCCATCTCGCTGAAGCGAATTCAGGGCTCCCACTTCTCAATAGTTGGGTTTACCAATCTTTCTCAAGATCATCTCGACTTCCATGGTGATATGGAGAGTTACTTCGCTGCGAAATCCAAGCTATTCACCTTTGAGTATGCAGATACTGCCTATATCAATATCGATTCTGATTACGGCAAGCGCTTATCTTCTCAGTGCGAACTTCCAGTTGTTTCACTATCGCGTCTAGATAAGAGTGCTACCTGGCATTACGTTCACCTTCACTCTGGAACACATGGCTCAGATATTGGGATTCGCGGCAGCGAAGGAATTCTTATCGAGTCGAATACTCGTTTATTTGGAAGTTACAATTTAGATAATCTCCTCATGGCAGTTGCCATTGCGCATGCTTCAGGCATTGATCCCATCGAACTTGCATCGATAATTCCTGGACTCACCGGCGCACCTGGCCGACTTGAACCAGTCTCTATTGGACAAGATTTCACTGCTCTCGTCGACTATGCACATTCACCTGATGCTGTGGCAAATGTTCTAGCAGCTGCGCGTGAGTTCACTCCTGGAAAGATCATCACAGTACTTGGATGCGGGGGAGACCGCGATAAAGGAAAGCGCCCATTAATGGGAAGTGCTCTCGTGCAGGGAAGTGATATCGCTATCTTTACAAGTGATAATCCACGCAGTGAGAACCCAGTTGATATTCTCGCGGATATGACAGCAGGAGTTGCTCTTGATGAGGGCTCACAAGTCGTTGTTGATAGAGATGAAGCAATTCGTAAGGCAGTTTCTGTAGCTAACCCTGGAGATACCGTTCTTATCTTGGGTAAAGGCCATGAAAGCGGACAAGAAGTACATGGAGTCATTGCGCCATTCGATGATCGACTACAACTTGCTCGAGCAATCGAGGGTCGACCATGATTCCATTACAAGCATCAGCTATTGCAGCGATCGTTGGCGGAACCCTTCACGGCCAAGATCTTCTGGTCACTGAACCACCAGTTCTCAACTCAGCAGATGCCGTTCCAGGTTCCCTCTTCCTTGCATTTAAAGGTGAGAACGTTGATGGACACGACTTCGCAGCAGATGCATTTTCTCATGGCGCCGTTGTCGCACTAGTTCGCAAGGCGATTGCCGGAAACTACATTATTGTCGATGATGTTACGAGAGCTTTGGGGGCACTTGCCCATCACGTTCGCAAAGAGCTAAAGAATCTTTCAGTCGTAGGCATTACTGGGTCGCAAGGAAAGACCACTACAAAAGAGTTACTTGCCTCTGTTCTGTCACAAGTTGCAGAGACTGTAGCTCCTTCAGGAAATTACAATAATGATCTCGGCGCTCCAATCTCACTTCTGCGCTGCACGGAGAAGACAAAGTTTTGTATTGTGGAAATGGGAGCTCGTCACCTTGGGGATATTGCCAAGTTGGTTGCGATTGCTGAGCCAGATATCGGCGTTGTGCTTAAAGTTGGATCGGCTCATCTTGGTGAGTTTGGATCGGTTGAGAAAATTGCACAGACAAAATCGGAGATGATCTCATCCCTGCGCGATAGCGCCGTAGCCATTCTTGGAAACTATGATGCATACACTCCCAAAATGGCAGAGCTGCATAAAGGCAAAATCGTTCTCTTTGGAGAAGAGAGCAAATGCTCGATTCGAGCTACAGATATCGAGTTCCGTGAAGGTCGAGCACATTTTGATTTGGTAACTCCTGAAGGCAGAAGTGCCGTGGCGCTTCGAATTGTTGGATTACATCAAGTCGCCAACGCTCTTGCTGTTGCTGCAATTGCTACAGAGTTAGGTCTGACACTGGATCAAATTGCAGGCGGCTTATCTACCGCTGAATCCAATGCACGATGGCGCATGGAGATTATTGAACTTCCGCAACTCTTACTCATTAACGACTCGTATAACGCAAGCCCAGAAGCGATGTCTGCTGCGCTCTCGACCCTAGCTCTCTTTGCGCAGGAGCGAGGCGGCGAGTCATGGGCATTTCTCGGAAAGATGCATGAACTCGGCGAGTCATCCCAATCTGATCACGCCGCTATTGGCACCCTTGCTCAAGAGCTTGGCATCGACCATCTTGTCTGCGTTGGCGCTCCTGAGTTCGCAGAAGCAATGAGTAAGAATGGACCAACTTCGATTCATCTCTGTAGCAACAAGGCCGAGGCCTTAGTGATCGCAGAGAATATCAATCAAGGCGACGTTCTTCTCATTAAGGCATCTCGTTCCGAGAAGTTAGAAGAACTTGCAGATGCAATTTCGCAGCAGTGGAGAAATGGAGTAAGTGAAGAGTGAAACTCATCCTGATTGCTGGAGCACTCGCACTTGCCTTCTCGCTCTTTGGCACTCCTGCCCTCATCAAGGTACTTGCCCGCCGAGGATATGGACAAATTATTCGTGATGACGGCCCTGTAACTCATCAGACAAAGCGCGGAACCCCAACTATGGGTGGCATCATCATTATTTTCTCCGCCCTCTTCTCTTACCTGATTGCGCACTTAATTTTTGGTAGCGCAATTTCTATGTCAGCAATCCTGATTCTCGGACTTGTCATCGCACTTGGATTAGTTGGATTTATTGATGATTACATCAAGGTCTCAAAGCAGAATTCTGCTGGATTATCAGGTAAGCAGAAGATCTTTGGACAAGTTCTCTTCGCATCAATCTTTGGTTATATGGGAACCCATTTCCCGGATAAAGATGGCCTCACTCCAATATCACTACAACTCTCAACAGTTCGAGATACTGGAATTACTCTGGGCGTAGTCGCTGTAGTCATCTGGGTTGCATTTATGGTGACTGCAACAAGTAATGGAGTAAATCTCACCGATGGATTAGATGGACTTGCGACCGGTGCTTCAGTCATGACCTTCTTAGCCTTTGTACTTATCGGAGTCTGGGAATTCGGACAGAGCTGTGCAGTAGTTGCAACAGAGAATTGTTATAACGTCCGAGATCCTCTTGACCTTGCAGTGCTAGCTGCGGCATTTGCTGGCGCCTGCACAGGGTTTCTGTGGTGGAATGCATCACCTGCCAAGATTTTTATGGGCGATACAGGCTCCCTCGCACTTGGTGGAGCACTTGCAGGTCTTGCTACCTCACTACGCGTTGAATTACTGCTTATTCCACTTGGCGGACTCTTTGTAATCATCACTCTCTCGGTTGTTCTGCAAGTTCTCTTCTTTAAATTTACTGGCGGCAAACGACTCTTCAAGATGGCTCCTCTTCAACACCACTTCGAACTCATGGGCTGGGGAGAAGTAACAATCGTTCTGCGCTTCTGGATTATCGCCGGCCTAAGTGTTTCTCTCGGTCTTGGCCTCTTCTACACGCAATGGGTTGCTGGTTAATTCCGAGCACTGACAATGAACCAGAACCCGTATCTAAATTTGAGCGAGAAGAAGATTCTCATTGCAGGAGCTGGCGTAACGGGCACTGCTGCGGCTCGAGCGCTCACAAAACGCGGTGCGGAAGTAACTCTTGTAGATGAGAAAGTGGCTCATAACTCCGAGTTTTCTCTTCTCAAACCTGAAGATGTTGCAATGAAGGAATTCGACACTCTTCTCATTTCACCAGGCTGGCGAGAAGATCACCCGCTAGTTCTTGCAGCCCGAGAGAGCAAGCTCGACATCATCAACGAGATTGATCTTGCATGGAGTCTCAAGCCAGCATCTCAAAAGTGGCTTGGAATAACCGGAACTAATGGGAAGACTTCAACGGTCGAATTAGCAGCCCACATGATTCGCTCTGGTGGACGCTCTGCGCTAGCTTGCGGAAATGTTGGCACAACTGTCATTGAAGCCGTTGAATCACCTGAAAAGTATGAGTATCTAGTTCTAGAGCTCTCATCATTTCAACTTCACTGGCTACGCGATTCTAATTTTGTGGCTTGCGCAATCCTTAACATTGCCCACGATCATTTAGATTGGCATGGAACCTTTGATGCCTATGCGGCTGCAAAGATTTCACTCTTAGAAAAATCAACAACTGCGATACTCAACGGTGATGACCAAGAGGTCGTTACGCGAGCCAACCATTGGCTGGGCCGAAAAGTATTTTTCTCACTCGATACGCCTGCACCTGGTGAAATTGGCATCGTAGAAGAACTACTTATCGATCGCGCATTCGTAGCAGATCCACTTGAAGCATCGATGTTCTTTGAGCTTAAAGATGTAGTTCCAACAGTTCCGCATAATGTTGCAAATGCTCTGGCTGCTGCTGGCCTGGCTCGAATCGTAGGAATTGACCATGAGAAAATTCGTGAGGCGATTAAGTCATTTACGCCAGGACGCCATCGCATAGAAAGAGTTTTATTGAAAGATGAAATCACCTGGATCAATGATTCCAAAGCCACGAATCCTCATGCAGCAGCGGCATCCATCATGTCTGCGCTCTCTGTCATCTGGATTGCTGGGGGATTGGCCAAGGGCGCTGCAATGGATGAACTCGTTGCCCGGGTCAAAAGTCGGGTTCGAGTTGCAATTCTGATTGGCGAAGATCGAAACCTTATTGCTCAAGAGATCGCAACGCATGCTCCGGAAATCGAAGTAGTGCTAATAAACCCGAGCGCAGATTTCGCTCGAGGTTCAGCGAGTAATTCGCTTATGGAATCTGTCGTAGAAGCAGCGCATTCTCGTGCAAAGTCAGGCGACACAGTTCTTCTGGCTCCAGCGTGTGCATCGATGGATCAATTCCTGTCTTACGCAGATCGCGGAGATAGGTTCGCAAAGGCAGTAAAGAAGGTAATAAACCATGAAGAGTAATTCCCCACAGACTCTGCTAGCAAAGCCAGTCAATCATCTCTACCTGCTGCTTATCAGTGCTGGAGCGCTGAGTTTTCTTGGCCTCGTGATGGTTTTCTCGGCTTCATCGATTCACGCCATCGATACACGTGGTTCAGCAATCTCAATTGTGATTCGCCAGTTTATCTTTCTCTTAGTATCTATGCTTTTTGCTATGTATCTCTCGAAGCTATCGCTGTCAACGTGGGAGAAGGTGGCTCGATTCGGATTCATCATCGCTACTCTCATTCTTGCAATTCTGATCATCCCCGGAGTTGGTAAGACAGTTCGTGGAAATACAAACTGGATTGACTTTAAAATCTTTGATGTGCAACCTAGTGAATTTGCCAAGTTCCTGATGATTCTTTGGGCAAGTAATCAGTTAGCTCGACGAGAGCTCAATGGACGATTTGATACCAACGTTATGAAGCTCATAACTCCAGCATTTGTGATCATTCTCTTCTTAATCATGTTGGGCCATGATTTAGGAACCGCCTCAGTTGTCGCAATGATTCTGGTCGGCCTTCTCTTTGTCTCTGGAATCAAGCTGCGAATTCTCGGAACAATCACTGCGATAGGTGCGCTTGCGCTGACAGCGCTCATAGTTACTTCGGGATATCGTTCAAAGCGCTTCTTAGTATTTCTAGATCCATTCGCCCCAGAAGATTACAAAGATCTTGGATGGCAGCCAGCGCACAGCCTCCTTGGCTTAGCTAGTGGAGGACTCTTTGGAGTTGGCCTTGGCGGTAGCCGTCAGAAATGGGGAAATCTCCCTGAAGCACATACCGACTTCATCTTCTCTGTCATTGGTGAGGAACTTGGCCTGGTTGGAACTCTGGCCATCTTGATTCTCATTGGCGCTCTCGTGTATTCGATCTTTAGAATCGCACTTCGTGCAGCAGATCCCATGAGCCGCTATGCATGTGCAGGAGTTGCAACATGGATCGCTGTGCAATCTTTCCTCAATATCGGTTCTGCTACGAGCCTTCTGCCTGTGGTTGGTGTGACCTTGCCACTTGTTTCGTATGGCGGTTCTGCACTTGCGGCGATGATCTGTTCACTTGGATTTGTCGCCGGTACAGCGCTGCGAGATCCCGAAGTTCGACGCGAGATTGTTAAGAAGAGAAGTAAATGACTCGAATCATTTTCGCAGGTGGCGGAACTGCCGGTCATATTGAACCTGCACTTGCAGTTGCTCGCCAATGGAAGAAGATTCATCCAGATACACAGATTCTCTTTCTTGGAACATCGGCTGGTCTAGAGAATCGACTTGTGCCGGATGCGGGTTTCACACTTGCACTCATTACGAAGGTACGAATCTCTAGAAAACTCTCACCGTCGCTATTGCTAACCCCTTTTTCGCTTCTTCGCTCTGTCGTTCAGTCATATTCAATCCTTAAAGGCGCAGACCTTCTCGTTGGCTTTGGGGGATATGTTTCAGGCCCTGCATATATAGCTGCGCGGTTACGTCGAATTCCGATCGTCATCCATGAGGCAAATGCATATCCCGGTATCGCAAATCGACTTGGAGCGTTCTTTACTGAGCACACCGCGGTTGCTTATCCAGTAACACGCGGGAGACTTTCAGGCGCACTCCTAGCGGGTCTTCCACTACGTCCAGATGTCGAGAGCGCATTTCACGGAGCGGAGAGCGATTGGGCACGGGCGCGAAGAGAAGCGAAGGCGCGAAGCGGATTTAGCGCCGAGAAACCACTGATCTTTATCTTTGGTGGATCACAGGGATCTGTTGCAATCAATTCAGTTATTGAAGGAGCTCGCTCCGAACTTATCTCACAAGGGTTACAAGTTCTGCACTCAGTGGGCGCAGGCAATCCACTGCCAGAATCTGATGGAGATTACAAAGCGGTCTCTTACATCACCGATATGTCGAGCGCATATTTAGCGGCAGATCTCATCATCTCAAGAAGTGGCGCAGTCTCGTGCGCTGAGATAAATACACTCGGCCGATACGCACTCTTCATTCCGTTGCCAGTAGGCAATGGAGAGCAAGAACTCAATGCTCTTACCCTTCTCTCTGAATCTCGCGCAGAGCTCATAAGCCAAAGTTCATTCTCTTCTAGTTGGCTGATAGCAAATATCTCACGCCTACTTATCGCAAGTTCAGAGACCATGCTCGAAGGTTCACGTAAAGATATTGATGCCTCATCTAAGATGGTCTCACTGATGGAGTTTGCTATCGCAGGAGGTAAGTAAGTGCAATCACTTGCAGGCCAGAAGATTCACTTTATTGGAATCGGTGGCTCTGGCATGAGCGGTTTAGCTCGTATTGCACTTTCAGATGGAATATCTGTCAGCGGTTCTGATGCAAAAGATTCGAGCGTTCTTACCGCTCTCAAAGCTCTTGGTGCAACTGTCTACACCAGCCACGCGACTGAGAATGTTGCAGATGCTGATGTCGTTATTTACTCAACTGCAATCTCAGCAAATAACCCTGAGATGGCCTTTGCAGTACAGCGATCAATTCCAATCCTCACGCGAGCACAAGCGCTGGCTCTCCTCATGCGAGGCTCAAAAAGCATTGCAGTTGCTGGCACACATGGAAAGACGACAACCTCTTCGATGATGACTGTCGCACTCCAGGGCTGCGGAGTCGATCCATCTTTCGCCATTGGTGGAACTTTGATGGCATCAGGATCCAATGCGCATCGCGGAACCGGTGATTTCTTTGTTGCTGAGGCAGATGAATCCGATGGTTCGTTTATCGAGTACAAACCTATGACTGCAATCGTGACCAATATTGAGCACGACCATGTTGATTTCTTCCACACACCCGAAGAGGTAACTGCAGTCTTCGAAAAATTTGCATCCACTATCGCAGCTGACGGGCTCCTTGTCTTCTGCGCAGATGATGCTGGATCTCAGAAGCTGGGCTCCCAAAGCGCCACATACTCGCGAATCTCCTATGGCGTCTCTGATGCCGCAGATTTACGCATTGATCAGATCTCGCTCCTTCCCATGGGTTCTACATCGCGCATTATTTGGAAAGGGCGAGCTGTTGGAACTCTCGAACTTCAAGTGCCTGGCCACCATAACGTTCTCAATGCAGCGGCGTGCTTAGCGATGGGGTTATCACTGGGCCTACCAGCGCACCAATTACTTGAGGGCTTGCATAGTTTTAGAGGTGCTGGCCGTCGCTTTGAGTTAAAGGCGACAGTGCACGGAATTCGTATCATTGATGATTACGGACATCACCCAACTGAAATCAGAGTAACCCTAGACGCTGCCAGGAGATATGCAGGCGATGGCCGTCTCTTAGTAATCTTTCAACCGCACAGATACTCACGTACCCAGGCTTTCCTCGAAGATTTCGCAATAACTTTAGATCTTGCAGATGATGTGACTCTCCTAGAAATTTACGCTGCAAGCGAGAAACCAATTGTCGGTATTTCCTCAGAATTAATTGCAGGAAAGATGAAGAATGGACATTTCATTCCTAACTTTGTCAGTGCATCAGAGCGAGTAATCGAAATGGCAAAACCTGGAGATGTGATCATCACTCTAGGTGCTGGAGATGTGAATTCCCTGGCGCCTATCATCGCTGAAGGGCTGCAGAAGCGTTTTGCGTAACTCTCAACGTATAGCGAAGTTACTCATTGGAAGTGTCGCTATTTTCTCAGGCTTGATTTACCTATTTGCTTGGTCAAATGTATTTACAGTCAAAGAGATCACAATCTCTGGCGCACCGACAAAGACGGCGAAAGAACTTGTCTTAGAAACTTCTCAAATCTCTCTTGGCCAGAAGCTAGCGCGTATCGAACCTCGCTCTGTTGATAATCGCCTTAGCTCTCTTGGGTGGGTGAAGGAGATCGCGATTACACGTGACTGGATATCTGGTGAGGTCTCACTCGCAATCGAACCTCGCACCCCCAAGGCCTATTACAGAGGTAAGACCCTCGATGCCTCAGGTGCCATCTTCGAACTGCCTGGATTTGATGGCAGCGATCTTCCACGAGTTTCTGCGCCAACGCCAGAACTTGGAATACAGGCTGTTGACCTCTTTCGAGAACTGCCAACTGATTTCAGAGAGGCAGTCACCTCACTTACAGCTGTTAATGAAGCAAGCTTCTTACTTGCAGTGGATTACAAGGGAAGATCCCTCTCGGTGAAGTGGGGATCCAATACAGAGAACTCACTTAAAGTGCAGGTATTTCAAGAGTTATTGAAACAACCTGAAAATAAGCGAATCAAGAGAGTTGATTTATCTGCACCTCATGCACCAATTGTTAAATAGTTAATCGCTTCAAAATTTCGCAAAAATCTATCAATCTGTAGTTGAGAAAATAGTTCGTGGCGGTCTTTGATTACCACTTACTAACCCCATACCTTCAGCGCCAAGATAAATGGTAGAAATGTAATTCTCAAGTAGAGGTTTACAGTTCTTAAGGGGGACTCACGTGGCTGCACCACAAAACTACTTAGCTGTCATCAAGGTTGTCGGTATCGGCGGCGGCGGAGTAAATGCAATCAACAGAATGATTGATGTTGGTTTAAAGGGCGTCGAGTTCATTGCAATCAATACTGATGCACAACATTTATTAATGAGTGATGCAGATGTGAAATTAGATATTGGTCGTGCATCAACTAAAGGTCTCGGTGCAGGAGCTGCACCAGAGAAAGGTCGCCAAGCAGCGATTGATCACACTGAAGAGATTGAAGAAATTCTTCGCGGTGCAGATATGGTCTTTGTTACAGCAGGAGAAGGTGGCGGAACCGGAACAGGTGGAGCCCCAATCGTTGCAAAGATTGCACGCGATTTAGGTGCGCTGACAATTGGCGTAGTTACTAAACCATTCTCATTCGAAGGAAAGATTCGCACACGTCAAGCAGATGAAGGAATCGAACTCCTTCGCGAACAAGTTGACACGCTTATCGTTATTCCAAACGATCGCCTCCTTGCAATCTCCGATCGCTCAATTACTGCAGTTGATGCATTTAAGAGTGCAGATCAAGTTCTGCTCTCTGGTGTACAAGGAATTACAGAAATCATTACTCAGCCAGGTTTGATTAACCTCGACTTTGCAGATGTAAAGACTGTTATGACAGATGCAGGTTCAGCGCTGATGGGCATCGGTTCTGCTCGCGGTGAGAATCGTGCAACACGTGCTGCCGAGCTAGCGATTTCAAGTCCGCTACTAGAAGCATCAATTGATGGAGCTATGGGAGTTCTTCTCTCAGTTGCAGGCGGCTCGGATCTTGGACTCTTTGAAATTAATGAAGCGTGCGAACTCGTACAGAGCGCTGCACACCCTGATGCTCGCATCATCTTCGGTACAACTATCGATGATGCCCTCGGAGATGAAGTTCGTATCACCGTTATCGCAGCAGGATTTGCAGGGGGAGAGCCAAAGAAGGTTGATATGCCAGTCATCAACGCCCAGACGCTCGGTGGCATCGCAGATCCCATTCCATCAAATGATCCACTCTCTGTGGCGCTAGATCTCGATTCATCAGCACCTCGTAAGCGTGTGACATTTGAAGAGTTGGTCTCTGAAGATGAAATTGATGTTCCTGACTTCATGAAGTAATTTCATGAGCTACAGCTTTACCAATCGCACCGGGGGCTTCAGCACCGGTGCTTTTGCATCTCTCAACTTTGGTCTCCATGTCGGCGATGATCCTGTGAAGGTCAGCGCCAATCGTGAATCTCTCAAGGATCGCCTTGGACCTGTCCAATTCATGTCACAAGAACATGGCAACAGAATTGCACTCATTGAAGGCGTGATTGATAAAGATCCAATCGCTGACTCCTTAGTAACTGGAATACCTGGAATAAACCTTGCTGTGCAAGTTGCCGATTGCATTCCGCTTCTACTGTCATCCGAGCACGCAGTTGCAGCTGTGCATGTAGGTCGCAAAGGGTTGGTCAATGGAGTCGCTCTCCGCACCATCGAGCTTATGAGAGAGATGGGGCAATCCTCAATCTCAGCAATCATCGGACCTTCAATCTGCGGAAAATGTTATGAAGTATCGGAAGAGATTTTCAATGAGGTTGTTGCCCTTCACCCAGGGGCTGCGGCTCAACGCAGTGATGGAAGTTTTGCTCTCGATCTCCCACGCGCACTGACGGCAGTACTTGAAGCGCAAGGAGTTCCTGTGACTCGAGAAGGTAATTGCACCGTTGAAGATTCTCAACTCTTCTCTTATCGCCGTGATGGCGTTACAGGTAGACAAGTTGGGGTCATCTGCCTATGACACGCCATGAGGAGATTGCCCAGAATCTACGCGATGTGCAATCTCGTATTGGTAGCGCTGAAGTAACTCTGATCGCTGTGACAAAGACCTATCCGGTCAGTGATGTGCAGATTCTTAAAGAATTAGGAATCAATAATTTTGGTGAGAATAGGACTGAGGAAGGTGGCGAAAAATCCTCAGAAGTTGATGGGATTTGGCATTTTCAGGGGGGAATTCAGAGTCGCAAGCTGAAAGAGATTGCGCAATGGGCAGATGTGATTCATTCACTTGATCAACTTTCGCATGCCCAGAAGTTAGAGGCACTTCTCACTAAACCCATCGATGTATTTCTTCAACTCTCACTCGATGGCGATCCATCTCGCGGGGGAGTTCGTCGCGAAGATCTCAATTCTTTGGCGCAGAAGGTAAGTGAGTTGCCTCATCTCAATCTCCAAGGGATTATGTGCGTTCTGCCACTTGAGGTAGATCCTCATGATGGCTTTAGAAAAGTGGGCGAGATTCATACTCAATTTCAGAGCGAATTCCCGGAGGCAAAGTATCTCTCGGCAGGAATGTCCGGAGATTTTGAAATAGCCATTGAATACGGCGCGACACACATTCGCGTAGGCAGCCAAATCCTCGGTCAGCGCACCGCTCGCCGGTAACCTAGGCATATGTCAGCACTCAATAAAATGATGGGCTTCCTTGGCCTCGTCGATACAGATGAAGAGCCACAAACCAATCAAGCGCCTGCTCGTCCAGTTGCATCCCGCCCAGGTCGCGAACGCACAGGTGTAACTGTTCTAGGAGCTCATGCTCTTTCACAGCCTGCAACACAACCGGCAATGATTGAAGAAGCTGCATCTTCATACAACATCATCACTCTTCAACCACGTTCATACTCTGAGGCTCGCAAAGTTGGCGAGTACTACCGTGAGGGAAATCCCGTGATCATCAATCTCGATGATATGGAAGAGAGCGAGCGAAAGCGCCTCGTCGACTTCGCAAGCGGACTTGTATTTGGACTTCATGGCCGAATCGAACGCATCAGCCTCAAAGTGTTCTTACTCTCACCAGCAAATGTAAGTGTGAGCAATGAGGATAAGACTGCTGCACAGGCAACTTTCTTTAATCAGAGCTAAGTTAGTGCTGTGATTACCTCAATAATTCTCCAACTTCTTGACTTCTTTAAGCTCGCTCTCTTTGCTCGCATCATTATTGATTATGCTCGCATGTTCGCTAAGAACTGGCGTCCTAATTCATTCCTTCTAGCAATCTTCGAAATCATCTATTCGATTACTGATCCACCGATGAAATATGTGCAGCGATTTGTGCCACCTCTTCGCCTAGGCGGCATTGCTCTCGATCTCTCATTTATAGTCTTGCTCATTGCAGTCAATTTATTGCAAGGTGTAATTCGAGCACTTCTTTAAGACGCTGCAAGCTTTAAGCCTTGTCTTTAGGCTTTACTCAGGGCGACGTTAACTCCAAGTTCGTTCTCAATGTGGGGAACTCCTGCATCTTCACTCATGGAGAGTGCAAGAACTTCCTCTGAGATATGCGCTGCGTTAGCTGAAATAGTCTTTGCTAAATCGGCGGGAGCGCTCCATCGCACGTTGATTCGATCAGAGATATCAAATCCATCGCTCTTGCGACGTTCTTGAATCAGGCGAATAACTTCGCGCACATGACCAGAGGCAATAAGTTCTGGAGATAGCGCTAGATCAAGAGCAACGCTCTCACCATCGTGACTTGAGACCATCCACCCGCTCTTGGGAACTTCTGTAATGACCAAGTCATCGAGTGCAAGTGCAAATTCGCCGACTGTCGCCGATCCCGTTGAACGTAACTGCTTCACCAAGGTGGTTGCATCGGTTGCAGCAATCAACTTTGCGACATCCTGCACGGCTTTGCCGTATTTAGCGCCGAGCGATTTGAAGTTCGCCTTAACGCTGATATCTACAAGGTCGCCATCGGCATCTGCAATATCCTCAAGATCTAGAACATTGAGCTCATCAGAAATCTGCTCCTTCATATCGAGGGGGAGCTCAGACCAACCTTGTGCAGAAATCAGTGCACGCTGAAGTGGCTGTCTAATTTTGATTCCAGACTCTGCTCGAGCAGCACGACCGAGTTCTACAACTCGACGAGTCATGGCAACTTGAGCATTGAGATTGAGATCAATGAGCGAGCTCTGTGAGATTGGGAAATCGGTGAGGTGTACCGAGTCAGCCGCCTTCGGATCTGCAACGCGAATCAACTCTTGCCATGTGTGTTCTGCAATAAATGGAACCATCGGCGCAAGAAGCTGAGTCAGCGTCGAGAGACATTCATGTAAGGTGGCAAGAGCTGCAACATCGCCATCCCAGAATCTGCGGCGTGAGCGACGGACATACCAGTTAGAGAGTTCATCGATAAAGCGCGCAAGGACTCTTCCAGCGCTCTGTGAATCAAACTCTGTATATGCCTTATCAACTTCTGCAATAAGTACATTGAGTTCGCTGAGGATCCATCGATCCATCAAGGTGCGATCTTTGAGCGCAGGGCTCTGAGAAAGTTCAAAGTTGGAAGCTTGCGCATAGAGAGCGTGGAAAGAGATTGTGTTCCAGTATGTAAGGAGCGTCTTTCGTACAACATCAGAGATTGCATCGTGGCCAACGCGACGAGCAGACCATGGTGAACCTGCTGCAAGCATGTACCAGCGAACGGCATCTGCGCCATGCTGATCCATAAGCGAGATAGGTTCAAGAACATTGCCGAGGTGCTTACTCATCTTTCTTCCATCTTTATCCAAGATATGTCCAAGGCAGAGCACGCTCTTATAGGAACTCTCATCGAAGACCAGAGTTCCAATAGTCATCAGTGTGTAGAACCAACCTCGAGTCTGGTCGATAGCTTCACAGATAAAGTCAGCAGGATAGGCAGCTTTAAATTTCTCAACCGATCCTGGCTTATGTGGGTAACCCCACTGTGCAAAAGGCATTGCACCTGAGTCATACCAACAATCGATTACCTCAGGAACTCGCACCATAATTTCAGAGCACTCTGCGCATTTAAATGTAATGTCATCGACAAAGGGACGGTGGGGATCAAGGTTGCTCAGCTCTTGCCCGGCAAGTTCGCCAAGTTCCTTAAGAGAATCAACGCAGATCTCATGCTTATTCTCGCAGCGCCAAATTGGCAGAGGCGTACCCCAATAGCGATTACGTGATAGCGCCCAGTCGATATTGTTATTGAGCCAATCACCGTAACGACCGGTCTTAATAGTCTCTGGGTGCCAATCAGTCTTCGCATTTTCGCGAATCAGCGCATCTTTAATTGATGTTGTGCGGATATACCACGATGGTTGCGCGTAATAAATAAGTGCTGTGTGACAACGCCAGCAATGTGGGTACTCGTGCTCATATGGCTGGTGCTTGTAAAGAGCGCCACTCGCCTTGAGCTCTTTCACAAGAGGCTTATCTGCCTCTTTAAAGAAGAGTCCACCGACAACAGGTGTATCAGAAAGAAAAGTTCCATCAGGTGCAATCGGATTTACAACGGGAAGTCCGTATGAGCGACAGACCTGTAAATCATCTGCGCCAAATGCGGGGGATTGGTGAACAAGTCCTGTTCCATCTTCAGTTGTCACATATGTGGCCAGCACGACAAAGTGTGAATCGGGAATCTCGATATAGTCGAATGGGCGCTTGTACGTTACTCGCTCTAACTCGCGCCCCTTGAAGGTCTTGAGAATTTCTTGCTCGCCAGCCACCTTTGATAGGAGAGGCTCTGCAACTACAAGAATCTCTGAAATATCATCAACAGTTGCTTTAACGGCGACATAATCAACATCAGGGTGTACCGCAATTGCAGTGTTTGATACGAGAGTCCATGGTGTCGTCGTCCACACCAAGAGCGATGCTCCTAGGTCGGCGAGCTCACCAGATGTCACAGGGAATCTCACAAAGACAGATGGGTCAACAACAGTTTCATATCCTTGCGAAAGTTCGTGATCGGAAAGTCCTGTTCCACATCGAGGGCAGTACGGTGCAACGCGATGATCTTGAACCAGCAGCCCCTTCTTCCAAATCTCTTTAAGGCTCCACCAAACTGATTCAACATACTCTGGCGCCATCGTCCAGTAGGCCTGATCGAAATCAACCCAGAAGCCCATGCGCTCTGTCATTGTTGTAAATGCATCGACGTGGCGCGTTACAGATTCACGGCATTTATCGTTAAAGGGTGCGATTCCATACTTTTCAATGTCGCCTTTTCCAGCGAATCCAAGTTCTTTCTCAACTGCAATCTCAACAGGTAAGCCGTGGCAATCCCAGCCAGCTTTACGTGTTACATACTTTCCCTTCATCGTATGAAAACGAGGGAAGACATCTTTAAATACACGGGCTTCAATATGGTGAGTACCAGGCATGCCATTTGCAGTTGGTGGACCTTCATAAAAAGTCCAAGGAGTTCCTTGTGCACGAGATTGGGTGCTCTTCTCGAAGATTTGATTCTCTCGCCAAAAATCTAGAATTGATCTCTCCATCGCAGGCAGATCAATCTGTGCACCAAGTGCGCGAAATGGTGATGACATAAAAAATCCCCCAAGAAGTAATGAACTCTTGGAGGGACGAACTCATATGAGCTCGCGGTACCACCCGCCTTATACCCACCACTGGCGTAGCGAGTACCTCTTTATTTACTTGCAATCGGCTGGTTCTACCCCGACTCGTGTGAGGCGGATCTTCCAGCGTGCTCCCGAGGTGATGGCCTCTTCAACGCACTCTTCGCGCAAGGTCGTGCAGTTCAGAGTCTAAACCATGCGTGGCAAAGTTGGTTACGAGCGGAAAAACGCATAAGGTGCGCGGCGTGCCAGGTAAAAAGGTAGTGAAGAAGGCGGCTAAAAAAGCCCCTGCCAAGAAAGCTGCAACAAAGAAGGTCGCAGCAAAGAAGGCTCCTGCCAAAAAAACTCCTGCTAAAAAAGCTGCAGCCAAAAAAGCTCCGCCAAAAAAGGCTCCTGCTAAGAAAGCTGTAGCGAAGAAATCGATTCCAGTTAAGAAAGCTCCAGTCAAGAAAGTTCCTGGAAAACCTTTCCCATCAAAGGTTGGAAAGACCACTCTCACCGTAGATGAAAAATCACAGACAGTCTCTGTCGCAACAGTGATGGCTCCGACAGCAGCGCCTGTTGTTGAAGAGCGTCGCTTGGTGATGCCACCTCCACCGCGCCCAGTAAAGAGTGGAAAGAAAGTTGCTCCACTCAAGCCAATTAAGGCAGCTCCTACTCCTGTGGTTGCATCTGAAGGTGAAGCGCCATGGACTGCGGCAGAGTTAAAAACTATTAAAGCTGAAATCACTAAGGATTTAGAGCGCCTACGTAAAGAGCTCGCAACCGTTGAAGCTGAGATGGATGATCTGATTTCTGATTCAGGTGAAGGCGCCGGAGATGATCAAGCAGATTCAGGAACAAAGACTTTCGAACGCGAACATGAGATGTCACTTGTCATCAATGCTCGCGATATGGTCTTGCAGACAGAACGTGCGCTAGAGCGCATTGAGAATAAGAGCTACGGACTCTGCGAAGATTGTGGAACTGCGATCGGCAAGGCACGTCTACAAGTTTTCCCACGCGCAACTCTCTGCATGATCTGTAAACAGAAAGAAGAGCGGCGCTAAGGTGCGCCGAATTTTCCTCACCGCTTGGACTATCTGGCTCTTTGATTTTGCAACAAAACAGTGGGCCCTTGCATCTTTTGATGAATCACCCCGCAAAGTCTTAGGAGATTTCCTCTCATTTACCTTGATTCGAAATCCAGGCGCCGCATTTAGTTTTGCTACTGGATTCACAATCGCCTTTGCACTTCTTGCTCTCGCAGTTGTCGCTGCGGTTGTGTATTACGCCAAGCAAATTACCTCTTCAGGTTGGCAGCTCACAGCAGGGCTACTACTTGGCGGAGTTCTTGGAAATCTCACCGATCGAATCTTTCGTGAACCAGGATGGCTCAGCGGTCACGTTATCGACTGGATTCAGATTCCCAATTGGCCTATCTTCAATCTGGCAGATTGTGCGATTGTCATCGCAGCGGCAATCTCATTTACCTTAACTCTGCGAAATATCCCGCCAATAACACCGGTAAGGTAGGCAGTGATGACGAGAGAATTAAGAACGCTCAGCGTTCCTGAAGGCGTTGAAGGCGAACGCATAGATAGCGCCCTGACCCGCGTATTGGGTCTATCTCGCACGACTATCGTCAAACTTCTAGAAGATGGCGACATCACAACTAGCGGCCAGGCGATGCAGAAATCTGACAGAGTTCTCGCGGGCCAAGTGATTGAAGTTCTCTTGCCGGCACCAGTTAATCAAGATCCGATTCCATTGACGCCACTTGTTGGGCTAACAATTATTTATAACGATGATGACATTGTCGTAATTGATAAACCAGTGGGATGCGCAGCTCATCCAAGCCCAGGATGGATGGGGCCAACGGTAGTTGGAGCGCTCCTTGCAGCAGGATACACAATTTCAACCTCAGGTCCTGCAGAACGTGCTGGCGTAGTTCATCGCCTCGATGCGGGCACATCAGGGCTGATGATTATCGCTAAGACAGATGCTGCTTACCTCAAGCTAAAAGAGATGTTTAGAAATCACGAAGTTGAAAAGACGTATCACGCACTTGTTCAAGGCCATATGGATCCATCTACCGGAACTATCGATGCACCGATTGATCGCCACCCTAAGGAAGATCATCGCTTTGCAGTAGTTGCAACTGGTAAAGAGAGCATCACTCACTACGAAGTTATCGAGTATTACCGCTCTGTCTCACTTGTAAAAGTTGAGTTAGAGACTGGGCGCACCCACCAGATTCGCGTTCACTTCTCTGCGCTCAGTCATCCACTCGTTGGTGATACGACATATGGAGCAGATCCTGTTCTCGGCAAGAAGATGCAGATGTCTCGACCTTGGCTTCACGCTTTAGAGCTCCGCTTCAACCATCCAGTCAATGGCATCCCGTTGACGCTGCTCGCTCCTTACCCAGCCGACCTGCAAGCATCTTTGGCGTTGCTATCCGAAGCGGTACTGCCTTAGGCGCTAATGTTGCGCCACCATGTCATCTGAAGATTTTTCAGCTTCACGGGCATCGACGAAAGACTCTTTTGTACATTTGCATGTACACACTGAGTACTCGATGCTCGATGGTGCCGCGCGCGTCGGAGATCTTGTAAAAGAAGTTGCTCGCCAAGAAATGCCAGCGATTGCCATGACAGATCATGGAAATGTCTTTGGTGCTTTTGATTTTTATAAGCAAGCAAGTAAAGCTGGCGTAAAACCAATCATCGGAATCGAAGCGTATGTCGCTCCCGAATCACGTTTTGATAAGAAACGCGTGCAATGGGCCGATGGCGGTGAGGACGATGTCTCAGGTGGCGGCGCATATACACATATGACGATTCTCGCCGAGAACAATCAAGGCCTTTCGAATCTCTTTAGGCTCTCATCGCTTGCATCTCTTGAAGGTTATTACTACAAGCCACGTATGGATCGCGAACTTCTCTCACGCTTTGCAGATGGACTTATTGCAACGACAGGCTGTCCTGGCGGTGAGATTCAAACTCGACTTCGCATGGGCAATTACAAAGAGGCTCTACGTGCTGCAAGTGATTACAGAGATATTTTTGGCGCCGATAACTTCTTCCTTGAAGTAATGGATCATCAGATTGATATTGAGACGCGAGTAAAGGCTGACCTCCTTAAATTAGGTAAAGAGCTGAAGCTTCCACTTCTTGCTACCAACGATCTTCATTACACATTCCACGAAGATGCAGCTGCCCACGCTGCCTTGCTCTGTGTTCAATCGGGAACCACCCTCGCAGATCCCAAGCGATTCAAATTCGATAATGATGAGTTCTATCTCAAAACTGCAGCGCAGATGAGAGAGATATTTAAGGAAATTCCAGAGTCGTGCGATAACACCTTGCTCATCGCCGAGCGTTGCAATGTAAAACTCCGTGAAGATGAGAATTTGCTGCCAGCCTTTGATGTGC
Organism: Candidatus Planktophila sp.; assembly: GCA_044239085.1. GTDB lineage: Bacteria > Actinomycetota > Actinomycetes > Nanopelagicales > Nanopelagicaceae > Planktophila. The sequence continues at coordinate 11,844 of JBIICC010000007.1, read as the reverse complement.
CTCAAGGCGAGACCGAAGATTCATGGCTCCGTAAAGAATCTGAACGCGGACTCATCGGGAGAATGGGTGATCGTGCGACACCCGATCACTTCACTCGCTTAAATTTCGAACTCGATGTCATGATCAAGATGGGATTTCCTGGATACTTCCTCGTAGTTGCAGACCTTGTAGCGCATGCAAAGAAGGTTGGAATTCGCGTCGGTCCGGGTCGTGGATCTGCAGCCGGTTCACTTGTTGCATATGCCCTTGGAATTACCGGTCTTGACCCAATCGAACACGGACTTCTCTTTGAGCGATTTCTTAATCCAGAACGTATCTCAATGCCCGATATCGATCTCGATTTCGATGAACGTAGACGTTCCGAGATGATCCGCTATGCGACAGAGAAGTATGGCGAAGATCGCGTTGCTCAGATTATTACCTACGGAACAATCAAGTCGAAGCAATCTCTTAAGGATGCAACACGCGTACTTGGTTATCCATATTCAATCGGTGAGAAGTTAACTAAGGCGCTTCCGCCATCAGTTATGGGCAAGGACATCACGCTCTCCGGAATATTTGATTCTAAAGATACGCGTCACGGAGAAGCAGGAGAATTTCGTAGCTTGTATGAGAGCGATCCTGATTCAAAGCGTGTTGTTGATCTTGCCAAAGGCCTAGAAGGACTTAAGCGACAGTGGGGTGTGCACGCAGCTGGAGTTATTCTCTCTCGCGAACCTCTATTAGATGTGATTCCAATTCATCGCCGCGAAGCAGATGGCGCAATCATTACTCAATTCGATATGGGAGCTTGTGAATCCACAGGACTTCTCAAGATGGACTTCCTCGGACTTCGAAACCTCTCTGTTCTCGATGATGCGCTCTTGAATATTAAAGCAAATCAAGGCATCGATATCGTTCTAGAAGATTTGCCACTTGCAGATCAGAAGACCTTTGAGCTCTTATCGCGTGGAGATACCTTGGGAGTCTTCCAACTCGACGGCGGACCAATGCGAGCACTTCTTCGAAGCATGGCGCCGGATTCCTTTGCCGATATCTCAGCTGTTATCGCGCTCTATCGACCTGGACCAATGGGCGAGAACGCGCACAACAACTATGCAGATCGTAAGAATGGGCGAAAGCCTGTTGAACCAATTCACCCTGAACTTTCAGTACCGCTACAAGAAATCCTCGGCGACACTTACGGTCTTATTGTCTATCAAGAGCAGGTAATGGCGATTGCTCAGAAGGTTGCTGGCTTTACTTTGGGTCGAGCAGATCTTTTGCGTAAGGCGATGGGTAAGAAGAATAAAGAGATTCTTGATAAGGAGTACATCCCCTTCGAAGCAGGTATGAAGGCAAATGGTTTCTCTGAAGCAGCTATCAAACGCCTCTGGGAAGTTCTGATTCCATTCTCTGACTACGCATTTAACCGCGCACACAGTGCTGGCTATGGTGTTGTTTCATTCTGGACCGCCTATCTCAAAGCGAATTTCCCAACTGAATATATGGCAGCACTTCTCACCAGCGTGCGCGATGATAAAGATAAATCTGCTCTCTATCTCTCTGAATGCAGGCGTATGGGAATCAAGGTCCTGCCACCTGATGTCAATGAATCAGATGCTGAATACACGCCTCGTGGAATAGATATCCGCTTTGGGCTAGCTGCAATTAGAAATGTCGGTGAAGGCGTTGTTGCATCAATTAAGGCATCGCGCACAACAAAGGGCGCCTTCCAATCATTTGGAGATTTCCTTGCGAAGGTTGATGCGAATGTCTGCAATAAGAAGACAATCGAATCTCTCATTAAGGCAGGAGCATTTGATTCACTTAACCATCCACGAAAAGGGTTGATGGCGATCCACCTTGAAGCTATCGATTCAGTCATCGAAACAAAGCGCGCAGAGGCGATCGGACAATTTGATTTATTTGGTGGCGACTCCATCTCAACAGTTGTGGGACTCGATATTGAGATCCCGCAGACTGAATGGGATAAATCCACGCTCCTCACATTCGAGCGTGAAATGCTCGGCCTCTATGTCTCTGATCATCCACTTCTTGGTGTTGAACATGTACTGCGATCGCACACAGATATGTCAATCAGTCAGCTACTCGATGACAGTCCGCCTGAAGGAGTAGTCACCATCGGTGGACTCATCACCGGAATTCAACGTAAAGTCTCTAGACAAGGCGCATCATGGGCAGTTGTTAACGTTGAAGATCTTGAAGGTGCAATTGAAGTTCTCTTCTTCTCCAATACATACAATCAATATGCGCTCTCGCTGACGGAAGACCGAGTAGTTGTTGTTCGCGGCCGTTTCTCTCGCACCGATGAACAAGTTCGCTTTACTGCACTCGAGTTGAAGATGCCAGATATCTCAGCAGCACCTACTGGCCCTTTGCTTATCTCAGTTCCGGCATCGCAGGTAACCCCACCTATTGTCGAGCGCATCAAGGAGATCCTTCGCTCACATCCAGGTAAGCGCGAAGTTCACTTACAAGTCATCGACCAACAGAAATCAACGACACATAAAATTGACGCGCTAGTAACATCGTCACCAAGTTTGAGCGCAGATCTCAAAGCAATTCTTGGACCCGACTGTCTCGTAAGAGTGTAGATTCAGTAATCTCGTCTCGCCTGTACGTGTGAGCAAAGTAGAATACGAGGGTGATTCGCACCGTAGACCTTCGTGGTAAATCGCTCGATAAAGCTGGCTATCTCGAGCTCCTTCCACGCGCATCGTTAAATGTTGCACAGGCGATGGTTGCCATCGAACCGATTTTGAAGCGCGTTCGCGAAGGGTCTGAATCTGATCTCATCGCACTTGCTGCTCAATTCGATGGGGTTACTCCACCATCTATCCGGGTCCCACAGAGCGCTCTTGTTACCGCACTAGAGAATCTCGATCCTTCAATCCGCACTGCTCTTGAAGTCTCTATAGAACGAATTCGAAAAGTCCATAACGATCAACGACGCAATGAGGCCAAGACTGTTGTTGTAGATGGCGGAGTAGTCACGGAGCGTTGGATTCCAGTTGATCGAGTCGGCCTCTATGTCCCGGGTGGTCGCGCTGTATATCCAAGTAGCGTCATCATGAATGTTGTACCTGCACAGATTGCAGAAGTACCAAGCATTGCAGTTGCATCACCGCCGCAGAAAGAGTTTGGGGGACTACCTCACCCAACAATTCTTGCAACATGTGCTCTTCTTGGAGTCACTGAGGTCTATGCCATTGGGGGAGCGCAAGCGATTGCACTCTTTGGTTATGGGATGAAGGATCTCTGTCAGAAATGCGATTTAGTAACAGGTCCTGGAAATATTTATGTAGCAGCCGCAAAGCGCGCTCTACGCGGAGTTATTGGAATCGATTCTGAGGCAGGACCTACCGAAATTGCAATCCTGGCAGATGAGAGCGCAATCGCTTCAGATGTTGCAGCAGATCTCATCAGCCAAGCTGAACACGATGTGATTGCAGCAGCTATCTTGGTTACAACATCAGCGCAGTTAGCTGCAGATGTGGAGAAAGAACTTGCGCTTCGGGTTGCAGCAACAAAGCACTCGGATCGAATTAGAGAAGCTCTTGGTGGAAAACAATCTGCAATCGTGCTGGTTGACTCCATCGAACAAGGCCTCGATGTCGTTAATGCCTACGCAGCAGAACATTTAGAGATTCAAACGAAGAGTTCAGCATCAGATGCCCGCAAGATTCGAAATGCAGGTGCAGTCTTCATTGGTCGTTTCTCACCAGTCTCTCTCGGCGATTACTCGGCTGGCTCGAATCACGTACTACCAACAGGCGGATGTGCATGTCACAGCAGCGGTCTATCGGTGCAAACTTTCTTACGCGGACTTCACTTCATTGAATATAACGAGGCTGCCTTCCGTGATATTGCACAGACAGTTATCACTCTTGCAAACTCTGAAGATTTGCCAGCTCACGGTGAAGCGATGACTGCACGTTTGGAGAAACCATGAGTCAGATGAATTGGCCAGCATGGTTGCCTCTGCGCGATGATCTTCGCTCTCTTTCACCATATGGAGCGCCACAACTTCCTGCGCAAGCGGTGATGAATACCAATGAGAATCCATACGCACCATCGAATGAGTTGGCCCAAGCAATTTCACTGCGCATTGCAGAAGTGGCAAAGACCCTCAATCGCTACCCCGATAGAGATGCCACAGCGCTTCGCGGAAAGTTATCTGATTTCATCAACTCACTTTCTAGGACCGTCTTCACACAAGAAAATATCTGGGCTGCAAATGGCAGCAATGAGATTATCCAATCTCTCTTCTTGGCTTTCGGAAAGTCAACGGCGCTTGGCTTTACTCCTTCTTACTCGATGCATCCTTTGATTGCGAAGGTCTGCCAAGTTCCTTGGATTGCAGGTACACGAAACCCAGATTTCTCTCTCGATATCGAGAGCGCATTGGCGCAGATCAAGAGCGCACAGCCAACACTTACATTTATTACAACGCCCAATAACCCAACGGGTGGATCAATCACGATTGAAGAGATAGAGAGATTAGCCAAAGCCGTTCCCGGACTTCTCGTAGTCGATGAGGCATACGCTGAATTTTCAGATGAAGTTTCTGCTGTAACTCTCATTGAGAAATACCCGCAGATCCTCGTCATTCGCACCATGAGCAAGGCATTTGCCTTCGCAGGTGCACGAGTCGGATATTTAGTGGCAAACCCTTCAGTAATCAGCGCTCTCTTCTTAGTCAGATTGCCGTATCACCTCAGCGCACTTACTCAAGCCGCAGCAGAGGTCGCACTCGATTATCAAGGTGAGCTTCTAGCCACTGTTTCGCAACTGCGCTCCGCGAGAGAGAAGATGGTCGACGATCTTTCACGCCTTGGGCTGACAGTCCTTCCAAGTAGTTCGAACTTCCTGCTCTTTACGGGATTTACGCCTTCATCTGAAGATCTATGGCGCCGCCTTCTCGATAGAGGAGTTCTCATTCGAGATGTGGGATTATTAGGTTACTTAAGAGTCACCATTGGCAATGAGGCCGAGAATAAGAAATTTATCGAATCGCTATCGGCATGCCTGGGGGAGATGAAATGAGAAAAGCACGCGTAGAACGCACAACGAAAGAGTCAAGCGTCCTCGTTGAGATCAATCTCGATGGAACTGGCGAGATCTCAGTTGAGACTGGCGTTCCCTTCTTTGACCATATGCTTTCGCAATTAGGAAAGCACTCAGGTTTCGATCTCACCGTTAAGACAACTGGTGATGTCGATGTGGATTCACACCACACAGTGGAAGACACCTCACTTGCATTTGGCCAAGCACTGCGCGAGGCCCTCGGAGATAAAGCAGGTATTCGCCGCTTTGGCGATGCGATGGTTCCGCTCGATGAAGTTTTAGTACAAGCTGCAGTAGATCTATCTGGTCGTCCATACCTAGTTCACCGCCAACCAGAGATTGTTGAACTTATCGGAACATTCGATACAACCTTGGGCAAGCACATCTGGGAATCCATTGTCGCTGAAGCCCGCATCGCACTTCACATCCGTGTTTTAGAAGGACGAAATGCTCATCACGTATTTGAGGCACAATTTAAAGCTGTAGCTCGCGCTCTTCGCGATGCTGTTGCAATTGATCCACGAGTTGCTGGAATTCCATCAACAAAGGGTTCACTCTAAATTCGTGATTGCAATTCTCGATTACGGGTCAGGAAATCTTCGCTCGGCGCAACGTGCATTTGAAACTTCGGGTAAAGAAGTAGTTATCACATCAGATTATGGAACTGCTCTCAACGCAGAAGGTCTCGTTGTTCCGGGAGTAGGTGCTTTTGCAGCCTGCATGACAGGCCTTCAATCTGTTCGTGGTGATGCACTTGTGCGAGAGCGAATCTCCTTGAAACGTCCAACACTCGGTATATGTGTTGGCATGCAGATTCTCTTTACATCAGGTGTTGAACATGGCGCACACAAGGGCGTTGGTATTTGGGGCGCAACGGTAGAGAAGCTGAGCGCTCCGATATTGCCGCACATGGGATGGAATACCGTCTCAGTACCAACAGGCAGCAGACTTTTTGCAGGTGTTGAGGATCAATCTTTCTATTTTGTTCACTCATACGCAGTCAAAGAGAAAGTCGGCTCTCTTTCGACGATGGCGAATTACAGTGAAGATTTCCTAGCAGCCGTTGAAGATGGCGCGATAAGTGCAACGCAATTTCACCCAGAGAAATCTGGAGATGCAGGACTCGCCTTAATAAAGAATTGGACTTCATCGCTATGAGTTACCTAGAGTTATTGCCAGCTGTCGATGTCAAAGATGGAAGAGCAGTTCGATTAGTGCAGGGCGAACTCAGCGCAGAAACTGCTTACGGCAATCCATTGGAAGTTGCACTCGAATTTCAATCAGCAGGCGCAGAATGGCTCCACCTTGTCGATCTCGATGCAGCATTTGGTCGCGGAGAAAATAGCGCGCTCTTGGCAGAGGTAGTTGGCAAACTCGATATCAAGGTAGAACTCTCGGGTGGTATTCGAGATGACGAGTCTCTTACACGTGCCCTTGCGACAGGATGTCGCCGCATCAATCTAGGTACTGCAGCGCTGGAAAACCCAGAATGGACTTCGAAGGTCATTGCAGAACATGGCGACAAGATTGCAGTTGGTCTCGATGTTCGTGGCCATGTATTGGCAGCTCGCGGCTGGACTCAAGAAGGCGGCGATCTCTTTGAAACGATAGAACGCCTTGATCGTGATGGATGTCAACGTTACGTCGTTACAGATGTAACTAAGGATGGAACTCTTCAAGGTCCCAATCTCACTTTGTTACGTGAAGTCTGTGCAGCCACTAAGGCACCAGTTATTGCTTCGGGTGGAATCTCAAGCCTTGATGACATTGCAGCGCTAATTTCTTTGCGCTCTAGCGGCGTCGAAGGTGCAATTGTTGGAAAGGCGCTTTACGCAGGCGCATTCACTTTGCAAGAAGCTCTGGAGTTAACGAAGCGATGAGCCTTTCAGTAAGAATCATTCCTTGCCTTGATGTCACAGATGGCAGAGTTGTAAAGGGAGTTAACTTTACAAATCTTCAAGATGCTGGTGATCCCGTTGAGATGGCTGCTCTCTATGGAACAGAAGGTGCAGATGAACTTACCTTCCTCGATATTTCTGCAAGCGTTGCAGGTCGCGAGACAACTCTCGATGTTGTTCGCCGTACCGCGGAGCAGGTATTTATCCCACTGACAGTTGGTGGTGGGATTCGATCAGTAGAAGATGTCGACCGGTTGCTACGAGCTGGAGCCGATAAGGTAAGTATCAATACCGCAGCAATTGCACGACCTGAACTCATTGCAGAGATTGCAGATCGTTTTGGTTCGCAAGTTCTTGTTATCTCCATCGATGCACGTAGAGCCCGAACAGATTCGGGTTTTGAAGTAACTACTCATGGTGGCAGGCAGAGCGCTGGCCTCGATGCACTTGCCTGGGTTGAGAAAGCATGTGAATTAGGTGTGGGAGAAATTCTCCTCAACTCGATGGATGCAGATGGCACCCGAGCTGGATATGACATTGGAATGATTACAGCAGTACGAGCAGTCTCAAAGGTTCCCTTGATTGCAAGCGGTGGAGCAGGCTCACTCGAAGATTTTGCTGCAGCTCTTGATGCGGGTGCGGATGCGCTCTTGGCTGCCAGCGTCTTTCACTTCGGAATTCACCGCATAGGTGATGTGAAGAAGTACCTAGGCGATCACAATTATTCAGTGCGCAACGCGCATACTGCGTAAGGCAGAATATGAGCATGAGCCCGGAACTTTCACCAGAGATCATTGAGCTCCTCAAAGACCCGCAAGCGCTGATACCAGTTGTTGCTCAAGATCTAAAGAGCCACGAAGTTTTGATGCTCGCCTATATGAATGCAGAATCACTTGCAGCCACTTTATCTACCGGAAAAGCCACTTACTTCTCTCGCAGCCGCAATGAGCTCTGGGAGAAAGGTGCGACATCTGGCCATACTCAACTCGTTCATTCGATTGATATCGATTGCGATGGAGATGCGCTCTTGATCAAGGTAGAACAAGTTGGCGCTGCATGCCACACCGGCGATCGCAGCTGCTTCCATAGAAGAATCACATCAGAGGGCGTGAAATCTTTATGAAGCTAGAGGAATTCAGAGAGTACGCCAAGAGCAATAACGTTATTCCGGTTTACCGCAAACTTTTAGCCGACGGTGAGACTCCACTTAATATTTACAAGAAACTTGCCAAGAACAAGCCGGGAACCTTTCTCCTTGAATCTGCAGAACATGGGGGAGTCTGGTCTCGTTACTCATTTATTGGGGCTCACAGCAAGACTTCACTCACCGAAAGAGATGGTCTTGCGACTTGGCTTGGTACACCACCTGCAGGAGTGCCAACTGGAATGGATCCACTTACTGCGCTGCGCATGAGCGTTGCGCATCTGAAGTCTCCAAAGATTGAAGGGTTACCAACTCTTACCGGTGGCCTCGTTGGATATATGGGTTACGACGCAGTGCGCCGTCTGGAAAAGTTACCTGAACTCTCGGCGAAGGATTTATCGCTACCTGAGATTACCTTTATCCTCACAAGTGATTTAGCAATACTTGATCACAGCGATGGAACAATTATCTTGATTGCCAATGCAATTAACTGGGATGGATCCAACGAACGCATAGATGAGGCATTTAGCGATGCGCAATCACGCCTTGATCGAATGCAGAACGAATTGATGCAGCCAATAACAGGAAATGTCTCTGAGATTCCTGTCCCAAGCAAACCTGACTTTGAGATCAATATGCAGCAGGCGGAATTTCTCTCCAAAGTTGAACACGCTAAGGAAGAAATTCGGGCAGGTGAAGCATTTCAAATCGTTCTCTCGCAACGATTCGGAATGGATACAAACGCTGATCCACTCGATATCTATCGCATGCTCCGCCTTAATAATCCAAGCCCGTATATGTATCTCTTCAGATTTGAAGATGGTTTTGACGTTGTAGGTTCGAGTCCAGAGGCACTTGTTAAGGTGACAGGCAAGGAAGTTATGGTCCATCCGATCGCTGGTACTCGAAAGCGTTCAGCATCTGTCGAAGAAGATATCCGTCTTGGTGAAGAGTTATTGGCCGATCCAAAGGAACGCGCAGAACATCTGATGTTGGTTGATCTAGGGCGTAACGATTTAGGTCGTATCTGTACAGCCGGAACAGTTGAAGTCGTAGATTTCATGCATATCGAACGCTATTCGCATGTGATGCATATTGTTTCCACCGTTATTGGCGAACTCAGCAAGGATAAATCTCCCATCGATGCACTCTTCTCGGTATTTCCTACTGGCACCCTCTCTGGTGCACCCAAGCCACGGGCGATGGAGATCATCGAGTCTCTCGAACCAACTCGTCGTGCACTCTACGGTGGAGCAATTGGATACTTTGATTTCACGGGAAATATCGATACATGTATCGCTATTCGCACAGCGTTAATTCATAAAGGCAAGGCATATGTACAAGCAGGTGCTGGAATCGTTGCAGATTCAGATCCTCGTTCTGAATATGAAGAGACTCTCAACAAAGCGGCAGCGGTATTGGGCGCCATTGCTGCAGCAAATGAGATGAGTACTAAGTGAAGCTCTTTATTTCGCTCCTAGTTGTTGCAGTTATCGCAGTAACTCTTAGTCGCTCGCTCAAGCTCTCATCCAAGTATGAGCGCACGCCAAAGAATTCTCCCAAGAAGAAACACTCCGACTGGAACGCAATGGATCATGGAATTGACCCGACTGATGAAGTTGGAGATGAAAAGTGAACGTTCTTGCATCCATCATTGAAGGAGTCCGTGAAGATTTAGCTGCGCGCCGTCTGCCACTTTCGCAGATACATGAAGCGATGGAGAAGGCCTCTGCACCGATAGATGCCTATACATCACTATCTCGCAATGAGATGAACGTTATTGCAGAAGTTAAACGTTCTTCCCCCAGCAAGGGCGCTCTTGCAGATATTGCAGATCCCGCAGCTCTTGCTGAGCAGTATCAAGAAGCCGGCGCTGGAGCAATCAGTGTTCTTACCGAGAGACGACGCTTTGGCGGATCGCTTGAAGATCTAGATGCAGTAAAGAAGAGAGTTTCTCTACCTGTTTTGCGAAAAGATTTTATGGTTGATGAATATCAATTCTTAGAAGCACGTGCACATAGTGCAGATATTGTCTTGCTTATTGTTGCCGCTTTGTCGAAATCACAACTTAAAGATTTCTACGATTTATCGTGCGAACTCGGAATGGCATCCCTGATTGAAATTCATACTGCTCAGGAGTTAGAGAGCGCTATGGATATTTCACCCAAGATGATCGGTGTGAATTCACGAAATCTCAAGACTCTCGACGTTGACACCAGAGCATTTGAAGAGCTCATCCCTCAGATTCCAGCAGAGATCATCCGAGTGGCTGAATCAGGAATCTCATCCCGTAGCGATGTCGAAATCGCGGCAAAGGCCGGTGCAACTGTGATTTTGGTCGGAGAAGCGCTGGTGAAGTCGGGCGATCCAATTTCTGCCATGCAGGATTTACTAGGTCGCCGGTAGTCTTTACACATGACGACCGTTGAAGACCTTGCTGGCCACTTCGGCCAATATGGCGGCCGCTTTGTTCCAGAAGCGTTAATCGGCGCACTTGAAGAGTTAGATACAGCGCGCATTAAGGCCCAGACCGATCCCACATTTATCGCAGAACTTGCTGAACTTCACCGCACATATACCGGCCGTCCGAGCATCATCACCGAAGCAAAGCGCTTCTCTGAATATTGCGGTGGCGCTCGAATTCTTTTGAAGCGTGAAGATCTCAACCACACCGGCAGCCACAAGATCAATAATGTTTTGGGGCAAGCGCTTCTTACTAAGCGTATGGGTAAGAAGCGAATCATCGCCGAAACAGGTGCAGGTCAACACGGCGTTGCATCTGCGACAGCTGCCGCGCTTATGGGTCTTGAGTGCGTCGTGTACATGGGTGAGGAAGATACGAAGCGTCAATCTCTCAATGTTGCGCGTATGAAGATACTTGGCGCAGAGGTTGTGCCAGTAACTTCTGGCTCACGCACCCTCAAAGATGCAATCAATGAAGCGATGCGCGATTGGGTAACTAACGTTGAATCTACGCATTACATGTTGGGCACCGTTGCAGGGCCACATCCATTCCCATCTATGGTCCGCGATTTCCATAAGATCATCGGTGAAGAATCTCGCGAACAAGTTTTAGCACTCACTGGAAAGTTACCTGATGCAGTTCTTGCCTGCGTGGGCGGAGGATCGAATGCAATCGGAATCTTCCATCGCTTTATCGGCGATGAATCAGTAAGGCTTATCGGACTTGAAGCAGCAGGTGATGGAGTTGAGACAGGTCGTCATGCAGCGACAATCACTGGAGGATCACCTGGAGTACTCCACGGAAACCGCACATATGTATTGCAAGATGAGAATGGCCAGACAATTGAATCTCACTCAATCTCTGCAGGTTTAGATTACCCAGGCGTTGGCCCCGAGCATGCCTACCTTCACGATATTGGTCGCGCTGAATATCGTGCGATTACAGATGCGCAAGCGATGGAAGCTTTCTCACTGCTTTCAAAGACCGAGGGCATCATTCCTGCAATCGAGACAGCACATGCACTTGCTGGTGCGATGCAGATTGGTCGCGAGCTAGGACCAAGTGCAACTCTCTTACTTAATCTCTCTGGTCGTGGAGATAAAGATGTACAGACGGCAGCTGCATACTTTGGAATTCCTCTGTAAATGAGTACACCGCTCGAAGATCTCTTCACAAAGGTAAGAAGTGAAGACAGAGCCGCACTTATTGCATATATCCCTGCAGGATTTCCAACACAAGCAGGTTGCAAGAAAGTTATCGATGCATTT
>JBIICC010000038.1:0-8314 GCA_044239085.1 Candidatus Planktophila sp. | reverse complement strand
TAGTCAGCCTTCTGCTCTAACCTACATCTATGGCCAAGGTTGAGAAGGATCCATTCCGCTGCTTTGAATGCGGCTGGACATCGCAGAAATGGGTCGGCCGTTGCGGTGAATGCCAAGCGTGGGGCACAGTTGAAGAAATTGCTGCGCCGAAGAAACTCTCACTTGTTCCAGGATCTGTTACCAATAAGGCAACGCCTATCGGTGAAGTAGACCTGTCGGCTGCCCTTGCAAAACCCACCGGTGTAACTGAACTCGACCGCGTTCTTGGTGGCGGACTTGTACCAGGAGCAGCAATTCTCTTAGCTGGCGAACCCGGCGTTGGTAAATCAACTCTCCTCTTATCTGTTGCAGCACAAACTGCTGCTAAAGGAATTCCCGCTCTCTATATATCTGGTGAAGAATCTGCATCTCAAGTTCGTTTACGTGCCGAACGCATTAAGGCGATAGATCCCCAACTCTTTCTGGCATCTGAGACAGATTTGGGTGCAGTGATTGCCCATATTGATGCAGTAAAGCCACAGCTGGTGATTATCGACTCAGTACAGACAATCGGATCATCGACTGCAGATGGTTCACCTGGCGGCGTAACACAGGTACGTGAAGTTGCTGGCGCACTCATTCGCATCTGTAAAGATCGCGACATCACTCTGCTCTTAGTTGGACACGTTACTAAGGATGGATCAATTGCTGGTCCTCGTCTTCTTGAACATATCGTCGATGTTGTTCTGCAATTTGAAGGCGAACGTCACTCTCGCTTACGTTTAATCCGTGCAATAAAGAACCGTTTTGGTGCCAGCGATGAAGTCGGTTGTTTTGATTTAAGCGATACCGGTATCGAGAGCGTTCTCGATCCAACCGGTCTCTTTACATCACGCCACACAGAACCTGTCCCCGGAACGTGCGTAACAGTCACGCTCGAAGGGCGTCGTCCATTACTCGCCGAAATCCAGGCGCTGGTAAGTGCGGGACGTGAAAGCGACTTTGGAAATGCACGTCGTGTCACAAGCGGCCTCGACTCTGCCCGAACATCTATGACCCTTGCAGTACTTGAACTTCGCGCACATGTGCGCGTTGGTGGGCGCGATGTCTATGCAGCAACAGTCGGCGGAATGAAGATGTCAGAACCTGCGGCCGACCTCGCACTTGCACTCGCCGTTGCATCTGCTGCCAAAGGTTTAGCTCTTCCAGCAGATTTAGTTGCAATCGGTGAAGTTGGACTTGCTGGTGAGATTCGTAAGGTCAGCGGTGTTTCGCGCAGATTAGCTGAGGCTTACCGACTTGGCTTTAAGCGAGCACTTGTTCCATCTGGTTCTGATGTAAAGATCGATGGAATGGAGATTGTCGAAGTTTCGCGTCTTGATCAAGCGTTACAACGAGTAAAGATCACCGGAGATTAATGTACGAGAAAGAGATCTCAGCTTGGTTTAAGAAGAATAAACGAGATCTTCCTTGGCGAAAGACAGATTCTTGGGGCATCCTCGTCTCAGAATTTATGTTGCAGCAGACTCCAGTAAATCGAGTTCTGCCGGTCTATAACGAATGGATGGAGCGCTGGCCAACAGCAGCTCACCTTGCAAAGGCGACACCTGCTGAAGTCATTACTGCGTGGGGGCGATTGGGTTATCCACGTCGTGCGCTGCGACTGCATGAGTGCGCAAAGGTCATTACCAAAGAACTTAACGGGAAAATTCCCACAACAGAGGTAGAGCTTCGAAAACTTCCTGGTGTTGGTGAATACACAGCAGCTGCGATGGTCGCCTTTGCATTCTCTGGTCGCTCCCTTGTTCTCGATATTAATATTCGTCGCCTCTTTGTCAGACTCTTTGATGGCGCAGAATCACCAACGGCATCTGCGACAAAAGAAGAGAAAGTTAGTTATGAAGAGTTGATTCCAAAGAAGGATCCACATATCTGGGCTGCAGCAACGATGGAGCTCGGTGCACTGGTCTGCACATCGCAATCCCCCAAATGCGCAATCTGTCCTGTTGCAGATAAGTGTTTATGGCGAAGCCTGGATTATCCGAAATCTGATGTCGTAAAGAGGCGGCAGAGTTGGCATGGCACCGATCGCCAATGTCGAGGTGCCGTTGTTCAGGCGCTACGTGAAAATGAGGTCCTTACCAAGGCGCAGATTGCACAACTCTGGGATGTGCCATCTCAACTCGAGAAAGCTCTTCTTACGCTCCTTGATGATGGATTAATCGAGGCTCGAGGCAAGAGTAAATATTCTCTTCCTCGGTAGAGTGCAGCCATGAGCCACGCAGCGAGCTTACGAGCGATTCTTGGTGAAAGCGCATCGCTCATTACAGATCCTGATATCACTGCATCGTATTCACACGACCAGGCGCCATTTGCACCACACCAACCACCTTTTGCAGTTCTTCTTGCAAGAAGCGCAACTGAGATTTCACTTGCCCTGAAATATGCAAATGAAAATAAGATTCCAGTCGTAACTCGTGGCGCCGGTAGTGGGCTTGCAGGCGGTGCAAATGCAACTGCGCAATCACTTGTCATCTCTCTTGAGAAAATGAATCAGATAATTTCAATCGATGAAACTAATCGAATTGCACGTGTGCAGGCCGGTGTCATTAATCTTGATCTCGATACAGCGGTAAAAGAGTTTGGTTTGGCATATCTACCTGACCCAGCGAGCCGTGATTGGTCAACCCTGGGTGGAAATGCAGCAACGAATGCAGGTGGAATGTGCTGTGTGAAATATGGAGTTACATCTGCTCATATCCGTGCAGCGCAGGTGGTGCTTGCAAGCGGTGAAATCATCGAACTGGGCAAGGAGACAAAGAAGTCTGTTACAACATATGACTTGCTTCGGTTACTGATTGGCTCTGAGGGAACCTTGGGAATTATTACTGAGCTTTCACTCAATTTAGAATTCAGACCTGCGCCCCCTTCAACTTTAATTGCCACTTTTCCAAATATCGAACTCGCTGCTAGCGCATCAACTGCGCTACTTAAATTACGACCATCGATGCTTGAAATTATTGATCAGACAACTCTGGCTGCAGTAGAAGCATGGCATCCACTTGGATTTGAAGTATCTGGCGCAGTACTGATCATGCAACTGGACGAGAATAAGGATCAAGGCGAAGGAGCCATTGAGATCTGTAAAGAATTCCAGATGATCGATGGCGTTTACTCTAATGATCCTGCAGATACCGCCGATCTCATTCGAGTTCGTAAGATGGCCTATCCAGCGCTAGAACGAATGGGTGCAACGTTGCTCGATGATGTTGCTCTACCCATCAGCAAAATTGCAGACTTTGTAAAGAGTGTGGAAGCGCTCAGCAAAGAATCTGGTTTGGTTATCGGAATCTTTGGCCATGCAGGCGATGGAAATATGCACCCGACAATCGTTCACGAGCATGGAGATCTTGCTGCAGCCAAACTCGCGCAAGAGGTCTTTGAGAAGATTGTCGCGATTGCACAATCACTTGGTGGAACAGCGAGTGGTGAACATGGCATTGGCTCGATTAAGGCGCACCTCGTCGCTGATGAAATTTCACCAACGGTGATTCAGCTGCAACGCGATGTGAAGAGAGTCTTCGACCCTCAAAACATCCTCAACCCAGGTAAGAAGTTTCCTTCTTAAATTTTTTATCTGGGTTAATTACTTGGCAGCTTCTGCTAGATCTTCAGGTGTATCTGGAGTTGCCACCTTCGCTGATCCTGCAAATGTGAACTTGGCATCTGCTTCAACGCCTTCAACATCTACAACGATGATTTCTCCAGCCTTGAGCTCTCCGAAGAGAATTCGCTCTGAGAGTGCATCCTCGATCTCGCGCTGAATAACGCGACGCAGTGGACGCGCACCAAGAAGTGGGTCGTAACCACGTAGAGCAAGGAGATCCTTTGCAGCCTGTGTGAGTTCGATTCCCATATCTTTCGCCTTAAGGCGCTCATCAAGGTTTGCAACCATGAGATCAACGATATGAATGATCTGCTCTCTGGTGAGCTGGTGGAAGACGATTACATCATCGATACGGTTGAGGAACTCTGGGCGGAAGTGGTTCTTGAGTTCATCTTGAACCTTGCCCTTCATGCGATCGTAATTTGTTAGATCGTCATCTGCATTCGCAAAACCAAGTCCGAGTGACTTAGAGATATCGCGAGTACCAAGGTTTGTAGTCATGATGATGACTGTGTTCTTAAAGTCGACTGTGCGACCTTGTGAATCTGTAAGTCGACCATCTTCTAGAACCTGAAGAAGTGAGTTGAAGATATCTGGGTGAGCCTTCTCGATCTCATCGAAGAGAACTACAGAGAATGGGCGACGGCGAACCTTTTCGGTGAGCTGTCCACCTTCGTCGTAGCCAACGTATCCTGGAGGTGCACCGAATAGACGTGAGGCTGTGTGGCGCTCAGAGTATTCAGACATATCGAGTTGGATAAGTGCTGTCTCATCACCAAATAGGAATGATGCAAGTGTGCGTGAGAGTTCTGTCTTACCGACACCTGATGGACCAGCGAAGATAAATGAACCACCTGGGCGCTTCGGATCCTTAAGACCTGCGCGTGTACGGCGAATTGCTTGTGACAACGCCTTAATCGCTTGATCTTGTCCAATAACACGACGGTGAAGTTCATCTTCCATACGTAGAAGACGTGCTGTCTCTTCCTCAGTTAACTTAAATACTGGAATACCAGTTGAGGCAGAGAGAACCTGAGCGATGAGTTCTTCATCGACTTCAGTGACCTTATCGAGATCTGTTGCCTTCCAATTCTTCTCAGCTTCCTGCTTCTCACCGATAAGAGTCTTCTCCTTATCGCGAAGAGCTGCAGCGCCTTCGAAATCTTGTCCATCGATTGCAGATTCTTTTGCTTTGCGAGCTTCAGCGATCTTGTCGTCGAATTCGCGAAGTTCAGCAGGTGCAGTCATGCGCTTAATGCGAAGACGTGAACCAGCCTCATCGATAAGGTCGATCGCCTTATCTGGAAGGAAGCGATCAGAGATATAGCGATCTGCCATATTTGCAGCGGCAGCAAGTGCACCATCTGTAATTGAAACTCGGTGATGTGTTTCGTAGCGATCGCGTAGTCCTTTAAGAATTTCAATGGTGTGAGCAACTGATGGCTCTTTCACCTGGATTGGTTGGAAGCGGCGCTCGAGAGCCGCATCCTTTTCAATATGTTTTCTGTACTCATCATTAGTTGTTGCACCAATAGTCTGGAGCTCACCACGAGCAAGCATTGGCTTCAAGATGCTAGCTGCATCGATTGCGCCCTCTGCTGCTCCTGCGCCAACGAGTGTGTGAATTTCGTCGATAAAGATGATGATGTCGCCACGAGTTTTGATCTCCTTGAGAACTTTCTTGAGGCGCTCTTCGAAATCTCCGCGGTAACGAGATCCCGCAACGAGTGCGCCGAGATCGAGTGAGTAGAGCTGCTTATCTTTTAAAGTCTCTGGAACATCGTTCTTAGCGATTGCTTGTGCAAGACCTTCGACAACCGCGGTCTTACCAACGCCTGGCTCGCCAATTAATACTGGGTTGTTCTTTGTGCGACGTGAAAGGATCTGCATCACGCGCTCAATTTCAAGATCGCGACCGATTACAGGATCTAGCTTTCCTTCACGTGCAGCAGCTGTCAGGTTGCGACCAAATTGATCAAGAACTAAAGATGTTGAAGGTGTTCCTTCTGCAGGTCCGCCTTGTGTAACTGCTTCTTTTCCTTGGTAACCAGAGAGAAGTTGAATTACTTGCTGACGAACGCGATTGAGATCTGCACCGAGCTTTACAAGAACTTGTGCCGCAACGCCTTCACCTTCGCGGATAAGTCCAAGAAGAATGTGTTCTGTTCCAATGTAATTATGTCCAAGTTGAAGCGCTTCGCGAAGTGAGAGTTCAAGAACTTTCTTTGCACGCGGTGTAAATGGAATGTGGCCACTAGGTGCTTGCTGTCCCTGACCGATGATTTCTTCAACCTGTGCACGAACAGCTTCAAGTGAGATTCCAAGTGATTCAAGACCTTTTGCTGCAACGCCTTCACCTTCATGGATGAGACCGAGGAGGATGTGCTCTGTACCGATGTAGTTGTGATTGAGCATGCGTGCTTCTTCTTGAGCAAGAACTACTACTCGTCGAGCTCGATCGGTAAAGCGCTCAAACATGGGCTGACTCCTTTATTTCTCACATCTAACTGGTGCTGCGGTAAGCCTATAACCCTGCCAAGGGAAGGCGCGAGGTGGAAAGCTTCTTGTCTCGTAGAACCCTAGATATGGGGTGAATATTCCCCTCCAGGGCCCAGAGATTGGGTGGCCCTAGAGATTGAGGAGCATGCGGGTATTGCCAAGGGTATTTGGCTTCACCGACTCGAGATCCAAGAACTCTGCCACACCGGCATCGTAGGAGCGTAAGAGTTGTTGGTAAACATCTGGATCTACCGGTGTTCCCTGGATCTCTTCAAATCCGTGGCGACCAAAGAACTCTGTTTGAAAAGTTAGGCAGAAAATTCGATTAACTCCGACTTCACGAGCGCGCTCGATAATCTTCTCAAGAATCTTATTGCCGATGCCCTCTTTCTGACGGCTCTGCTCAACTGCAACGGTACGAACTTCTGCTAAATCTTCCCAGAGAATGTGTAGCGCACCGCAACCAACGATTACTCCATCTTCTTCTGCAACGGTAAATTCTTGAACACCTTCGTAAAGTGTCACTGTTTCTTTTGTCAGCATCTTGCCGGGTGCTGCATAGGAATCTACAAGTTGGCGAATTGCTTTTACATCAGAAGTTCGAGCAGGTCTAATAACCAACATTGTTAATCAGATTCCGGCTTAACAAGTGGGAAAAGTATCGTTTCGCGAATTCCGAGTCCGGTGAGTGCCATCAACAAGCGATCAACGCCCATTCCCATTCCGCCCATTGGTGGCATTCCAAATTCCATTGCACGTAAGAAATCTTCATCTACCTGCATCGCCTCGAGGTCGCCCTTAGCGCCGAGTTGAGCTTGTTCAACAAGTCGTTCGCGTTGAATGATTGGATCAATCAGCTCTGAATAACCTGTTGCTAATTCGAAACCATCAACATAGAGATCCCACTTCTCAACAACTCCAGGTATCTCGCGGTGAGCACGAACAAGTGGAGATGTATCTACTGGATATCCCATAACAAATGTCGGTTCAATCAATTTATCTTGTGCAACATGTTCGAAGATCTCTTCGGCGAGCTTGCCAGTAACCCACTTTGGGTCAATCTTCATGCCGAGCTTTGTTGCATACTTCTTAAGTTCATCAATTGGAGTCAGCGCAGTTACCTGTTCTCCAACGCCCTCTGAGATTGCGCCATAGAGTGAAATCTCTTTCCATCGCCCGCCGAGATCTGCTTGGCGACCATCATGGTGGGTTACAACGTGCGAACCTGCAACTGCCATCGCTGCATTTTGAATAAGTGAACGAGTGACATCTGCAATTGAGCGCCAATCTCCATAAGACATATAAGACTCAACCATTGCAAACTCTGGTGAGTGTGATGAATCAGCACCCTCGTTACGGAAGTTGCGGTTGATTTCAAATACGCGTTCAATTCCACCGACGACGCAACGCTTAAGGAATAGTTCAGGTGCAATGCGCATATAGAGTTCCATATCGTATGCATTGCTAAATGTTTTAAATGGGCGCGCTGCTGCTCCACCATGCATAACCTGCAACATCGGGGTCTCTACTTCGATAAAGCTCTGGTCGTTAAAAGTTTCGCGAAGTGAGCGCATTACTGCTGGGCGCATACGCGCTGCCGAGCGAGCTTCTGGTCGCACAATCAAATCCACATATCGCATACGAACGCGAGTCTCTTCAGACATTGGCTTGTGATCATTAGGTAATGGACGAAGTGATTTCGACGCTAATTTCCATGAAGTTGCAAGGATTGAAAGTTCGCCGCGCTTTGATGTAATGATTTCGCCAGTCACAGAGACCATGTCACCTAAATCAATATCTGATTTCCATGCATCGAGCTCTTCTTGCCCAACTTTGTCGAGAGAGAGCATCGCTTGAAGTTCTGTTCCGTCGCCTTCACGCAAAGTTGCAAAGCAGAGTTTGCCTGTATCGCGCTTAAAGATAATCCGACCCGTAAGACTTTCAATATCTCCAGTTGCCACATCGACTTCGAGACCGGTGTACTTCTGGCGCACTTCCTGTAAAGACTTGGTGCGAGGTACAGCTACTGGATATGGCTCGATTCCACGCTCAAGAAGGCTGGCGCGCTTCTCGCGACGAATCCGAAGTTGCTCGGGTAGATCGTCGTCTGCGGTAGTCGGGTTCTCAGAAGTCATAGTGCGCAGAGTCTACCCTCGCTTAGATAGCGGG
>JBIICC010000037.1:0-8334 GCA_044239085.1 Candidatus Planktophila sp. | reverse complement strand
ATGAGTAACGCCCCAATCGGTATCTTCGATTCTGGCGTCGGCGGCTTAACAGTTGCTAGAGCAATTCTCGATCAGCTCCCAAACGAATCAACTCTCTATATCGGCGATACAGCGCGCGGACCTTATGGTCCTAGACCGCTTGCTGAAGTCCGTGACTTCTCACTGGAAACTTTAGATTTCCTGGTTGAACAAGGAGTCAAAGCGCTAGTAATTGCCTGCAATACGGCAAGTGCAGCAATGCTCCGCGATGCTCGCGAGAGATATTCAATTCCAGTTATTGAAGTAATCCAGCCCGCTGTGCGTCGAGCAGTTGCAGCAACTCGATCAGGAAGAGTCGGTGTCATCGGAACTCGTGCAACTATTGATTCAAAGGCATACCTTGATGCATTTGCAGCGGCGCCACAGTTAAAGATTGAATCAATTGCCTGTCCGCTCTTTGTCGAATTTGTTGAACGCGGCGAAACTTCGGGTGAAGCAATTACCAAAGTTGCCCGCGAGTATCTCAAGCCAATGATTGATGCAGATGTCGATACTCTTGTTTTGGGATGTACTCACTATCCACTTCTGACTGGCGTCATCTCATATGTCATGGGCAATGGAGTCTCACTCGTTTCTAGCGCTGAAGAGACTGCAAAAGATTTGTATCGAGTACTAGTGGAGCAGAATTTACTGCGTGCACCATCAGGAACGCCTGCCACACATAAGTTCCTTGCAACGGGTGAAGCAAAGGCATTTGAAACGTTAGCCCGTCGATTCCTAGGACCAGAAGTTGGTTCTGTTCAGCACCAAGATCTTTAACAACAGAGAAAGAGGAATAAATGGCTCGCAACGATGGACGCTCAGTAGATCAACTCCGCGAAATCAAAATTACCCGCGGATGGCTCGATCATGCAGAAGGCTCAGTGCTCGTTGAGTTTGGAAAGACTCGAGTTCTCTGCGTTGCATCATTTACTCCAGGTGTTCCGCGTTGGTTGAAGGATTCAGGAAATGGTTGGGTTACATCTGAGTATTCAATGCTGCCTCGTGCAACACATACTCGTTCTGATCGTGAGAGCGTCAAGGGAAAACTAGGCGGACGTACACAAGAGATTTCTCGCCTTATCGGTCGCTCACTTCGTGGAATCGTTGATATGAAAGAGCTTGGCGAAAACACAATCGTTATCGATTGCGATGTTCTGCAAGCTGATGGTGGAACACGCACAGCAGCAATTACAGGTGCATATGTTGCACTTGCTGATGCAATTGCTTGGGCGCAGAAGGAAGGCCATGTAAAGGCGACTGCAAAGCCTCTTGCAGATTCAGTTGCAGCGGTAAGCGTCGGAATTATCGATGGAGTACCAATGCTTGATCTTTGCTACGAAGAAGACGTTCGCGCAGAGACTGATATGAATGTCGTCTGTTCAGGAGATGGAAGATTTATCGAAGTGCAGGGAACTGCTGAAGGCGCACCTTTTGATCGCGCTCTGTTGGATTCACTTCTCAATCTCGCAGTTGCAGGTTCTGCAACTCTTACAGAGTTACAGAAGAAAGCTCTTGCCCGATAAATGGCTCACCAACTTCTACTTGCGACCCGAAATAAGGGGAAGATAGAAGAGTTTCGAAGAATCCTCGATGCTATTGCACCTGGAGAGATAGAACTTATCGGGCTTGAATCTTTTCCAGATCTCCATGATGTCGTTGAAGATGGTTCAACTTTTCAAGAGAATGCCTTGAAAAAGGCTCGTGAAATGAGCATCGCTTCAGGTCTACCTGCAATTGCAGATGACAGCGGACTCTGTGTTGATTTCCTCAATGGAGATCCTGGAATTTTTTCAGCACGGTGGGCGGGTTCGCATGGAAACGATGCTGCAAATACTGAGAAAGTTCTTGAACAACTCGACGGTGTTCCTGAAGACCAACGTGGTGCTCACTTCACCTGCGTTGCAGCTCTCTATCTTCCCGATGGTCGAAGCCACTGTGAAGAAGCTCAATTCCACGGCACGATTTTGCTAGCCCCCATTGGCGAGCACGGTTTTGGATATGACCCGATATTTCAGCCTGCCGGTTTTGCAATCTCCAGCGCACAAATGAGCGCAGAAGAGAAGGATTCAATCAGCCACAGAGGAAAATCACTCCGTGCGGTAGCACCTCATGTGATCACTTTGCTGAATACCCTGGGCTAAACTTCTCCTATATTCCCAGGCGAATTATCAACACCTCATTTACTCGAGATTAACCCAAGGAGATCACCGTGGCAGTAAAGAAGAAGTCAGCAGCTAAGAAAGCTGCACCGAAGAAGTCAACTGCGAAAAAGTCTGCTGCAAAGAAGACTGTGAAGAAGTCAGCAGTTAAGAAGGCTGTAAAGAAGTCTCCTGCTAAGAAGACTGCAGCAAAGAAGAAGACTGTGAAGAAGTCAGCTGTCAAGAAGACAACTGCCAAAAAGAGTACAACAAAGAAGAGTGCTACAAAGAAGAAGGCAGTTAAGAAATCTGCTGCCCGCAAATCTTCAGCATCTCAGGTAGTTATTCCTCCAGTTCCATCAATTGGATCTTCATCTCGCGTCAATGTTTCAACAACTCCTGCAGCGGCAACTCCACGCCCAGCATCGAAGGCGCCTTCAAGCTCAAAGCCAGCAGCAAAGAGCCAAGGCTCAACGAAGGTTCTCTTCGCAGTACTCGTTGGAATTCTCCTTATCGGTGCATTTGTAATCTCAGGATCAGATAAAGATGGCGATGATGCACCAGCTCCAGCTCCTGCAGTGACAGAGGCACCAGAAGCATCTGCAGCTCCTGAAGAAACGATGGAAGCGACAGAGCCTGCGGCAACAACAGGTGAAGCGCCTTCACGATTCATTGGAAATTGGAAAGATAGTTCAAAATCAGTAATGGTCATCACTTGGAAGGCTCCAATGGGAGATGTCACAGGATATAAAGTCGAGACTCGCTCAAATCTCGGAGAGTGGAAAGTTGTTTCAGAAGTTTCAGCAACAACATACTCTGCAGAGTTTGCAAAGGGTGCAACTGATGGATCTACATCATTCCGAGTATCAGCTGTTTATGCAGATGGAACTCTAGGCGTTGCAACACCATTCGGATTTGCAGGTCAATTCGAATAAAGATTTAATTAAAAAACCCCAGCTGATATCAGCTGGGGTTTTTTATTGCCTTACAAATATTTCTTAATCTCACTCACATATGCCTCAACACCTGCCGGCACTAAGTGCACGCCATCTGGTGCAAAGTACTCAGGGCGACCTTCTGAAACTGAATTCCAATCGATCACTCTGACATTTGAATACTGTGAGGCTACTTGTGAAAGAAGTGAATTATTCGAATCTCGCCATGGCCTTGGAACTGCGGTATTCACAACGATGATCGAACTTTGGCTCTTCACCAACTCAAAAATCTCTCGCACAACTTCTTCTTGAAGAAGACCGTTATTGCCGAGGTTGAAAATTACTGGTGAATCACCTGCTTGAGCTATATCTCGCTTCATGACATCTAGAAGTTCGGGAGCCTGACGGCCAATACGTGCATTAATCAAAGAGACTGGAGCTACCTCGTTGAGAGAGGTTCGAATTCCTAGAATCACAGAGTCGCCAGTGAGCCAGATTCCTTCAGTAGAGGTGCTAGGGGCGCTGACTTCAGAAGAATTAAGTGACTCTTCAATTGCAACTCTCTGCTCATTACCAATCGAAATTGCTCGAACGCTGACTACTGATGAGAGTGCCAAGACGAGGACGAAGATCGAGATGAAGAAGCGAGTTTGGCGAGATCTCTCTTTCTTAGTTCTGTACTTCAACCCTTTAAGCCAATATTTAAGTGCACCTCTGCGGATAGGTATTTCAACGTAACGAAGTGAGATATCAGCTAACGCAAAGACAATCAGAATTCGAAGTGAGTACAGCGCCCATGTCTGTCCTGCTAGATCAACTGTTGGGCGAGTAACTTGAAAGATAATCCAGTGCCAAAGATAGATTGCATACGAACGTTGGCCGATCCAGAGCAAAACAGGATTTTCGAGAATAGGAGCAAAGCGTGATGCGGGGTGTACGACAGACATAATGATTGCGGCGCCGAAGATTGCAGCAAGCGGGAATGCGATTTTGTAGAGCGTTGGGTCGCTCTCATTAATAAATAGGAATGTCGCAAGAATTCCGATAAACCCAAAGACGCCAACTCCATCAATAAAGTTCTGAGCTTGTTTAGTCAGGGTTGTTGTGAAATTCTGCGGAATCCAACTGACAGCCAGCGCAGCTCCAAGGAAGAGTCCGATGCTGTGGGTATCTGTACCAAAGTAAATATGGCTGACATCTGAGCTGTTTGATGCATCTAGCGAGAGCGAGACAATTAGAAGTGCGATACCTGATGCAGCTGCAATCAGAAGGGCTGCAAAAGGAATCCGGTTCTTACCTAATCTCTTAAGGATGAAGTAGAGAATGAGTGGCCAGACTAGATAGAACTGGGCTTCGACGGCGAGCGACCATGTATGTTGAAGAAGTGGCGGTCTGCCGATACTTTCGAAGTAATCCTGTTCTCGGGCTACGAGCCACCAATTCATAGTGCCTGTTAAGGCAAATGGAATATCTGTCAGAAAACGCCTGATGGTATCCGGCGCCCAAATTCCAATTGCGATTGTGGTGGTAACGACAGTGAATAAGAGCGCCGGTAATAGACGTCTAGCTCGCGCAAGATAGAAACCACGTAAATCTAAGCCACCGCTTTGCGCGATTGAATCCAGTAAAAGCCTAGTGATGACATAACCAGAGATAACGAAGAAAAGATCAACACCGAGAAAGCCACCAGGTATCCAAGAAAAACCCAAGTGATAGAACATAACTGCAAGGACAGCGAGGGCACGTAACCCATCGATTGCAGCAATGTATTGGATACCGCGTTTGGTAGCCATAAAGATTACTTACGCTTTGAGGTTGTCTTCTTAGCTGTGTTTTTCGCTGAAGCCTTTGAACTCTTCTTTGGGGCTTCAATAGCTGCTGAAGTTCTCTTACTCTCAACTCGGATTGGAGCTGATTTCTTGACAGTTCCATCTTCAGCGAGCGCTTTATTGACAGTCTCCTGCATGCGGGCTAGTCGCTCAAATGATGTATCAAGCTTCGCACGAGATTGTGCAATTGCAGCCTCTGCTGCTGTGAGCGCCTGAGTCTGTGCATGGTAGAGACGCTCTGACTCTGAAATCATATCTCCGAGCCAAGCGCGGAAATCATTAACATTTCCTGATGCCTCAGAGATGATTCTCTCTGCTTCACGGCGGGCAGCTGTAGCAAGTGCAGCAGCTTCGCGGCGCTTGAGATCTACAACTGACTCTGCTTCGCGCACCTTGGCGTTAGCCACAGCGGCAGCTTCACGACTTGCATCACGGATTAACTCTGCCGCCTCTAACTCTGCGGTAGAAATATATTTACGGCCACGGCTTTCGGCGCCTGCAAGGATGCTTCGCGCCTTTGTCTCTGCGCCCTCTAAAGTATCTTTTGCATTACGTGTGGACTCTGCAATAACACGACCTGCATTTGTGTGAGCTTTTGATTCACGAGCTTGCGCGGATTTAATCATCGCCATCGCTGTCTCGGTCGCGAGGATTTCAAACTCTTCGCGTGAGAGACCAGTGATATCGCGACGTGAGCGAAGATCGGCAAGCTGAGATTCGAGATCGCGAATACGGTCGACAGGGTTTGCTACAGGCTCGCGCTCTGAATCATCGCGAAATCCAACCCAGTTACGGAAATTCTTCTCAGCCATCGTTTTAACTCACATTCACTACTTGAAGGACTGCCCCTCGCCAGAGGCCAAGATTAGGGCATTTAGCTACTTTCGGTAAATGGCGAAAGAGACTGCGAGGTACTGAGAAATCCACGCAGCGAGCACAAAGATGTGGAATAACTCGTGGAAGCCAAAGTACTTCGCGTTGCGCCCAGGCAATTTAAGCGCGTAGAAAATTGCCCCAATCGAGTAGAGAAGGCCGCCCACCAAGATCGGAATAATCACCCATAGACCACCCTCTTTGTAGAGCTGTGGTGTGTAGATAACGGCGACCCAACCAAGAACTAAATAATTTGCGACATATAACCATCGAGGTGCGCCAACCCAGAAAACTCTTATTGCGACACCAGATAAAGCACCAATCCAAATGATAGAGAGCAGAATATTTCTATCGCGTGGCTCTAGAAGTGCCACTGCAAAGGGAGTGTATGAACCTGCAATAAGTAAGTTGATATTTGCGTGATCCCATCGACGCCAGATCTTCTTCTTTCGTGGAATCCACGGAACGCGATGGTAAATCGCAGAGACGCTAAAGAGCATGATGGCCGTCAGAGAATAGAGAGCAACTGCAAATTTAAATGGTTCACCACTCAAGATAAAGAGGACAAGCGAGGCGATAATTACTACAGGGGTTGCTGCAAGATGAAACCAACCTCGCAACTTCGGTGGTGCAATGACCGGCTCTGTACTCATAGCGCCAGCCTAGAGGATTTGAGACTAGAGGATTTGAGACTAGGGGTTCTCGAGATCACGAACAGACTTAACCAATAACGAAAGGCCTGCAGCAATTAGCGTTGTGAGCCCGGTAACGAAGAGAATCGTATTGACGCCAAAGTGCATCGCCAGAGGCCCCGCGAGAACTATTCCGAGTGGAGCGATTCCATATGAGCCTAAGGTGTCGTAGGAACTCACCCGTGAATATGACTCTTCAGGGACATGGCTCTGAAGCGATGTCATCCAAGTGACCATAAATACTTCGAGGCTAATTCCAGAGAAAATTCCTGCCAGGAGTGTGAATAAGACCGGAAGATCCAGGGCAAGGGAGAAATCCCAGATTGAGGAAATCGCAATAAGGATCATCGAAACAACTAAAGGTTTCTTAAACTTAACCTTCAAAACCCAAATTCCACCGATGAGCATTCCGGTTGTGAGCGCAGCTAAGTTATAAGACCACTGCTTAGGACCAGTTACCGGATCACTAAAATTTAATGGGCCAAGCACTGAGAGCATGGATTCAAATGCCATATTGATGAGAGAAAAGGCGAAGACCATTGCAATTACCCACGAGCGAGAGATGAATTCGCGCCAGCCGACAATCAGATCATGGAGAATTCCTGGGCTCGCATCTTGCGCCTTTCCAAGGATTGGAAGAAACCAGACAATCAATCCGGCGAAGAAGAATGAGATTGCATCAATGAGAAGCCCCCATCCGGCTCCAACTGTTGCTACAAGAATTCCACCAGAGAGAGTTCCAACGATGTAACCAATATTTGTCGTAAGGCCAATAATTGCATTTCCTGATTGCAGCTTCGCTTTCGGCAAGATTTCAGGGAGCACTCCCGACATCGCAGGCCACCAAATTGCATTGAGAATTCCAAAGAGTGCGCCCATTAAGGCTAGTAACCAGACCGAAGAAAATCCCGCAATCAATGAGATTGCGCTAACTGCGGCGAGGAAACTTCCAATCATGTCGCTTCCACCAACTAAACGGTTTCGTTGAAAACGATCTGCAATGACTCCACCGAATAACATAAAGCCAATAAGTGGAACGAAGCGAGCTGCCATAACGATGGAGAGATCTTTTCCATCGGCACCTTCAAGACTTAAGACTCCATAAGCGAGTGCAATCGGTGAAATACCATTGCCAACGTTGGAGATAAATCGTGAGATTGCCAGACTGGTGAAGCCCCTATGTCCCCTGAGGTCACGCAATTGCTCCATCATCTTGCAAGGATACCTACTAGCGCGTAAGTAAAAATTTTTCCGATTTACGCTCGCTTCACCCCTAAATATCTGCCAAACACTTGCAGATTTATGGTGCATTTAGGCTCAAAAAGGCGCACACTATTCCTGTCGACGGCCGCTGGAGTTCCTCGAGGACCCCAAGGGCTAACCGAACGTATGGACCGCCCGGTCCATACTGATAAGCACTCACGGAGGCTTAATACATGTCAGTAACACTCGACAGCAACCAATGGAACCTCGTTTACGCGGTTTTCTCATTCGGTTTAGTATCAATGCTCGCATGCACTGTGTACACCCTCGTATCACAGTCACGAGTTCTTCCTAAGTACCGCAATGCCCTAGTGATGTCATCAATGGTTACATTCATTGCCGCATACCACTACTGGCGTATCTTCAACTCATTCACTGAGTCATCAGAAGGAATGGTTGTAAATGTTTCAGGCGAGCAGGGCGCATTCAACGAGGCATACCGCTACGTTGACTGGCTTCTAACTGTTCCACTTCTACTCGTAGAAGTTATCGCTGTACTTGCACTTGCTGCAGCAGTTGCTAAGTCACTAATCATGCGCCTCGTCCCAGCAGCTGCTGCGATGATCGCTCTTGGTTACCCAGG
>JBIICC010000036.1:0-8470 GCA_044239085.1 Candidatus Planktophila sp. | reverse complement strand
CGGCCTCCGTAACTCAATTTCCTTCCTAATTGGCAGATGACCCTCAATAGGTTGTAAACTTAATCAACACTTGGAGACGTCGCATAGCCCGGTCGAGTGCGCCTCACTGCTAACGAGGTAAGGTGTAAAAGCCTTCAGGAGTTCAAATCTCCTCGTCTCCGCTCGATTACCTTAAATGCCTTTGGAAGTTGGGGATACATGACTCATAATTTCTTTGACTTAACTGGGAAAACCGCCTTAGTTACTGGCGCTAGAACTGGGATCGGTTTTGCTATTGCAAGTGGCCTTGCTGAACACGGTGCTGACATCATCACAGTTAGCTCTGCAATCGAGCCAGGAAGCGAGATCGAAGGTGCAGTAAATGGTTTTGGCCGAAAGTTTAAAGGTTTTAAATGTGATTTCAAGAGTCGTGAGCAAACTGTTGAGGTATGTAAAAAGCTAGAAGAAGAGCGAATTGATATTCTTGTTAACAATTCCGGGCTAGTCAACCGAACTAATTTTCTGGAGCATAGCAACGAGCAATGGGATGAAACTATCGAAGCTGATTTAACCGCTCCCTTCTTAATCACCAGAGCTGTTGCTAAGCAGATGGTAGAAAGAAGATATGGCAAAATTATTTTTATAGGTTCAATGTGGAGCTTCCTCGGTGGCCAAAATGTAATTAGTTATACTGCTGCCAAAACAGCAATTGCAGGATTAACCAAAGGTATTTCTAATGAATTAGCCCCTCTTGGAGTTTGCGTAAACGCAATCGCACCGGGTTTTGTAAAGACAGATATCAATAAAGTTGTCCATAGCGATGCAGATCGGTCTGCACCGATAACATCGCGGATTCCAATGGGCCGCTGGGGTCGCCCAAATGATTTGACTGGTGCGGCTATCTTTCTTGCCTCTCCAGCTTCAGATTACATAACTGGGGTAGTTATGCCTGTTGATGGTGGTTTTCTAGCGAATTAACATTAGGTTGCACTTAGTTGGAAAATCGAACCAACATAGGAAGTAGATAGAGGAATGGCCTTTTGGCTGTAAAAGCCTTCAGGAGTTCAAATCTCCTCGTCTCCGCCGAGCCGCACAGACATTTCACAAGCAAATTTCTCTATAATAACGAAGTGAAAAGTTCTTCGGAAATTCTCAAAGCTCTCGAGAATGAATCAATTGAGATTCTGCGAGAGACCGCGGCGGCCTTTCGTAAGCCAGTACTTCTCTATTCAATCGGCAAAGATTCCGCAGTTCTTCTCCATCTTGCAATGAAGGCTTTCTATCCGGCCCCAATTCCATTCCCGGTGATGCATATTGATACAACCTGGAAATTCCGCGAGATGATCTCTTTCAGAGAAGAGATGGTTGAGAAATACAATTTGAATCTCATCAAGCATACGAATGCTCAAGGAGTTGCCGACAACATCAATCCTTTCAATACTGGAGCTTCTGAGTACACCCGAATCATGAAAACTGTCGCACTTCGCCAAGCGCTTGATGCAAATCAATTTGATGCAGCTATTGGGGGATCGCGCCGCGATGAAGAACGCAGCCGAGCTAAAGAGCGCATCTTTAGTGTGCGTGAAGCTGGGCACCGTTGGGACCCACGTAATCAGCGACCAGAACTATGGCGTACTTACAATCCAAGAATTACTCCCGAGCAATCGATGCGCGTCTTCCCTCTTTCTGATTGGACTGAACTCGATATCTGGAACTACATTGAAGAGAACGATGTACCG
Organism: Candidatus Planktophila sp.; assembly: GCA_044239085.1. Taxonomy (GTDB): domain Bacteria; phylum Actinomycetota; class Actinomycetes; order Nanopelagicales; family Nanopelagicaceae; genus Planktophila. The sequence continues at coordinate 6,752 of JBIICC010000036.1, read as the reverse complement.
GTAAATCCTTTGTACTTCGCAAAAGAACGCCCTGTTGTATTTAGAGGCGAACAAATGATTATGGTCGATGATGATCGCTTCCCACTGATTAATGGTGAAGTTCCGGTCATGAAGAAGATTCGTTTCCGAACATTGGGTTGCTACCCACTCACCGCAGCAGTTGAATCAGATGCGACAACTGTCCCTGAAATCGTTGAAGAGGTAATGAATGTAAAGCTCAGTGAACGAGCCACACGCCTGATTGATGGCGAAAAAGAAGATTCAATGGAGAAGAAGAAGACTGAGGGTTACTTCTAATGACTCAGCAAAGTACCCAACCAATTATTCGCCTTGTTACTTGCGGAAGCGTTGATGATGGCAAGAGCACGCTCATTGGACGTTTACTTGTAGAGACAGATAGCGTCCCGCACGACACTGTGGCATCTGCCAGAAATGTCCGCCGCAGTGGATCAACCATTGTTGCTGGCGATATTGATTTCAGCTTGCTCACCGATGGATTAGAGGCAGAGCGCGAACAAGGAATCACAATTGATGTGGCTTACCGTTCAATGTCATTGCTTAATGGTCGCCGATTAATTATTGCCGATGCACCAGGCCACGAGCAGTACACGCGAAATATGGCTGTTGCAGCATCGCGTGCCGATGTTGCTCTCGTATTGGTAGATGCTTCTCGCGGCATTCGCACCCAAACTCTGCGCCACTTAACAATCTGCTCACTTATGGGTGTTACTCGAATTGCAGTTGTTGTAAATAAGTTAGATGCAACTGGTTATTCGCAAGATGTTTACCAAGCAATCGTTGACGAACTTTCAGGTGTTGCAAAGCGCTTAGGAATTACCGATTATCAAGCGGTGCCAGTCAGCGCACTTGCTGGAGATAACGTCGTTCATCGCAGCACCAATATGCCTTGGTATTCAGGTCCAACTCTCCTTGAATATATTCAGAGTTGGAATAAGAAAGGTGAGGCACTTGTAAAGCCACATCTAGGGGTTCAGTTGATTGCTCGTGCTGAGAATTTCCGTGGACTTTCAGGAACTATCTTCAACGGAACCTTTAACCAAGGCGATGAAGTAATTGTCCTTCCAAGTAAGCGCAAAGCAAAGATTTCACAGATTGTCTCTCATGCTGGCGACCTCAAGAGTGCTGGAGATTCTGAAGCTGTAATCCTTGTTCTAGAGCCTGATGTAGATGCAACTCGCGGAGATAGCGTTGAACTCGCAAGCAACTTCACAGTTCCTGCAGATAGATTTAACGCAAATATTGTTTGGTTAGGCGAAACTGAGTTAGTTCATAGTCGCTCTTACTACTTGATCTCAGGATCTACTCAAGTACCTGCGATAGTTACAAAGATTCGCCATAAGCTTGAGATTACAAGCGGCGAACATGAAGCTGCAGAAGCTCTGGCGATGAACGAGATTGGCGTTGTCGAAGTAGCAACGGATTCACCGATTGCGCTATCTCCATATAAGGAAGATCGAAATACCGGAAGCTTTATCCTTGTTGATCGTGTGACCCTCAATACCGTTGCAGCTGGAATGGTTAACCACGTTCTGCGCCGTTCAGATAATGTTTCGGAACACAAATATGAAGTAGATTCACTTGCACGAGCAACACAGAAGAGCCAAAGTGCGAAAGTTATTTGGCTAACCGGACTCTCGGGCTCTGGAAAATCCACGATTGCAAATGAACTTGAGAAGCGTTTATTTGCAGCTGGTGCCCATAGCTATATTCTTGATGGCGATAATTTACGTTTAGGGCTTAACAAGGATCTTGGATTTACTCGTGCTGATCGCGCTGAGAATGTTCGTCGTGTAGGTCAAGTTGCTCACCTAATGGCTGATGCAGGCCTGATTGTTATTGTCGCTCTCGTTAGCCCATTTGCTGAAGACCGCGATAGCGTGCGAGAACTCTTTGATAAAGGAAAGTTTGCAGAAGTCTGGGTGAAGACTCCGATTGAAGTTTGTACTGATCGTGATCCGAAGGGCCTCTATAAGAAAGCCGCTGATGGTTCTCTTCCAAACCTAAGTGGCGTAGGCCAGGAGTATGAACCTCCAACGCATGCAGAGCTAATTCTTGATGGCACAGAAGATATTGCTGTAAACGTCGCAAAGATTATGGATGAGCTTCTATGAATTGGATGCTCTTTGCCTTAGCAGGCTCTGTTGCACAGCTTGTCGATGGTTCTCTTGGAATGGGTTTTGGCTTAACTAGCTCAACACTTCTACTGACGCTTGGAGCATCTGCGGCAGTGGCATCTGCGGCTGTCCATGCTGCTGAAATTGGAACAACTCTGGCATCTGGAGTTTCACACTGGCATCGCGAAAATGTTGATCGAGATATTTTGATACGGCTCGCAATTCCAGGTGGCATAGGTGCTCTGCTTGGTGCAACTTTTTTATCCAATATCGATTTATCAGGTGGAAAGATCTTTATCTCAACAATCCTGCTTCTACTCGGCTTCCTATTGCTCTATAGAAATCTCTTTGGACAGGCTCCCCAGGTAAGTGTTTCCGACATCTCTAATCCAAGGTATCTAACCTTCTTAGGCTTCTCTGGTGGATTTATTGATGCATCTGGTGGTGGCGGTTGGGGACCAGTAGTAACTCCAACACTTCTTGCGACTACTCAAACTGAACCAAGAAAAGTAATTGGCACTGTTTCTGCTGCAGAATTTATCGTTGCAGTCTGTGCAAGCGTGGGATTCTTACTCAACTTAAGCAAGTTGGATATCGACTGGTCGGTAGTCGGAGGTCTAGCTCTTGGTGGAGTATTGATGGCGCCGATTGCAGCGAAACTTGTTAGCTGGTTGCCGAGAAGACAGCTTGGAATCTTTGTTGCTATCGCAATCATTCTCATCAACGGATTTAGATTGTTGAGTGCGTGATGAGTAAGCGGGTAGTTGCACACGTCGGATTTCACAAGACAGGAACAACTGCTCTCCAAGAGAGCTTCGCATCCAATCGTGAAGAGCTACAAAAATTCGGTGTTACCTATCCAGATTTTGGTCAGAAGGCCCATCACAGAGCGGCATGGTCGCTTATTGGTCGATCATGGGGTTGGAAGAATCGTGGCGGAAGTACATTTCCGATTGCCGAGTGGCAGAAAGCGGTAAAGAGCGCCAAGAAGAACCGTGGCACAACACTTATCAGCAGTGAATTCTTCTGCGAACTTGATGAGGAAAAGATTCAGAAATTCAAAGAAGATATGAGAAATGAAAATATCTCAATCGTCTTTACTCTGCGCCCACTTGTAAAGCTTCTTTCATCTTCTTACCAGCAGTATTTGAAGTACGGACTGACCCCAACGTATGAAGAGTGGTTGCACTCAGTTCTTGAAACACCTGGAGTCTCCAAGTTAACGCCGACTTTCTGGAAGCGCCACGAGCATGGACGTGTAATTTCTCAATGGGCAAAGGTCTTCGGGGTCGAGAATGTCTTTGTTGTCATTGCAGATGAAAGTCAGCCAACTGCCATATTTGAAGCTTTTAACTCAATACTTGGGATTCCTGCCGGAACCTTGTCGCAGATTGAAGGTATCTCGAGTAATCGTTCTCTCTCGTATGAAGAGATTTGTCTCTTGCTTGAAGTAAATAAGAATTTCCCTAAGAAACGAACATGGGATGAGTATGAGATCTATATTCGTGAAGGGGCAATTAAGCATTTAACAGATAAGGTAAAGGTCGATAAGAGCGCAGAGAAGTTACTTACTCCCCAGTGGGCGGTAGATAAAGTTCGTGAAATCGGTGCTGAATCTGTCCGCCAGATAAAGGCTTCAGGAGTCAGCGTTATCGGGAGCCTTGATAACTTTGATAAAGCCGAGATTCCTACAGGTGAGAATTCGACACTTACCCATATTTCACTTTCTACTGCAGCCCACGCTCTCTTGGCATTCGACAATAAGACCCTCAGACGCCAAAGCTCAAGAGTAATTTTTCGAGAAGCGTTACGGAGAATTAAGAAGAAGTTAATGCGCTAAAGTTCTCGTATGCCTCAATACAAGATAGCGATTGTCGGAGCAGGTCCTGCCGGCTATTTTGCGGCGCAAGCACTTCAGAATTTGCAGAGCGAAGATCTGCAAATTGCTATCGATATGATCGAACGCCTTCCGACTCCCTGGGGTTTGGTTCGAAGCGGAGTTGCACCGGATCATCCAAAGATTAAGTCTGTTTCCAAGGTATTTGAAAAGGTAGCAAATGAGCCAAACTTTCGACTATTTGGAAATATAGAACTCGGTAGCGACATCACAATCGAGCAACTCAAAGAGCGCTACGACGCAGTTGTGATTGCTACTGGCTCCGCCCTGGGTAAGAAACTCGGCATACCTGGCGAAGATTTACCTGGATCTATGTCAGCAGCAACATTTGTGCCTTGGTATAACGCACATCCAGATTTTAAGGATGTGTCGATTGATCTTAGTTGCGATACAGCGGTCGTAATTGGTGCAGGAAATGTTGCTATGGACGTTGCTCGCATGTTGGCCCTTGAACCAAGTGATTTAGATCCAACCGATACTGCCGATCATGCAATAGACGTACTTAAGAAGAGTGCCATCCGCACGGTTTTCATCAGCGGACGACGCGGTCCAGAGCATGCGGCATTTACATCACCTGAACTTCGTGAGCTTCCAAAACTTGAACATACAAATGTAGAAATCAAGAAACAGGATATTGACGATGCCCTTGCTCGCGTCGGTGCAGAGATTGAGAAGGATACAAAGAGCAACCTTGATGCCATGCTTCTGATTGCAGAGCGCGAAGCAACAGACCACGAGCGCACAATGAAATTCCAATTCCTTGCCACCCCAGTCGAAGTAAAGGGCAATGGCCGAGTGGAAGAAGTAATCTTTAAGAAGACCGGCAGCGATGAAACATTTAGCATTAAATGCGGTTTGGTAATTACTGCAATTGGCTATCAAGCGGCGCCACTTGATGGAATTCCATATGAAAATGGGAAAGTGGTAAATATCGATGGTCAAGTCGATGCATCGACATATGTTGTTGGGTGGGCAAAGCGCGGACCATCCGGAGTCATTGGGACCAATAAATCAGATGCTGCTGAAGTCATGAAACTTCTCGTCGCTGGTTTGAAGGCTCCTAAGAGCTCTGGCGATATCAGTGAATTAATTGCAGGCAAAAAAATTGTGACTCAGACTCACTGGCAGGCTATCAACGAGGCCGAGATAGCTGCTGGAGAACCTCTGGGTAAGCCGCGTCGCAAGGCCGTGGCTCGCGAAGAGCTATTGAAACTCGGTAGACTTTAGTACGTGCGATTTATCAACGAGCCGTTATACGACCTGACCTACGACGATGTTTTTATGGCTCCAAGCCATTCAGAACTTACAAGTCGTATGGATGTAGATCTTTCATCTAATGATGGAAGCGGAACAACAATCCCACTAGTTGTTGCAAATATGACAGCTATCGCTGGACGTCGTATGGCTGAAACTATGGCTCGTCGCGGTGGAATGGTTGTTATTCCTCAAGATATTCCAATTCCAGTGGTCGCAGATGTCATCGCCTCAGTTAAATCACGTCACATATTCTTCGAAACACCGATAACCCTTACCCTCAAAGAGACTGTTGCAGATGCAGCATCCCTGATCCATAAGCGTGCACACGGCGCAATCATCATCGTTGATGGCACTAAGCCAGTTGGAATCGTTACCGAAGAGGATCTAGCGGGCGTTGATCGCTTTACTCAGCTGAGCCAAGTGATGACACAAGAGCTCACAACGATGCCAGATACGTTAGATCCCCGCCAGGCATTTGAATTTCTCCATGAACGCCTTCGCACTGTGGCTCCTGTTGTTTCAGCAAATGGCGACCTCGTTGGAATCATTACCAAGGTTGGGGCGCTTCGAGCGACTCTATATACGCCTGCAGTAGATAAGAAAAATAAGTTGCGTATCGCAGCAGCAGTAGGAATCAACGGAGATGTTGCAGATAAGGCAGCAAAGTTAGTTGCAGCCGGTGCAGATGTTCTTGTTGTAGATACAGCCCATGGCCATCAGAAGAAGATGATTGAAGCGCTACAGATTATTAAGAAGCTTAATCTCAACGTTCCTATCGTTGCAGGTAACGTAGTTACAGCTGCTGGCGTTCGCGATCTCGTTGCAGCTGGCGCAGACATAATTAAAGTTGGAGTTGGACCTGGTGCAATGTGTACAACACGTATGCAGACAGGTGTTGGTCGCCCACAATTCTCAGCAGTTCTTGAGTGCGCAACGGAGGCAAAGAAGTTAGGCGCACATGTCTGGGCCGATGGCGGAGTACGCCATCCTCGCGATGTTGCACTGGCACTTGCAGCGGGAGCATCGCAAGTAATGATTGGTTCTTGGTTTGCAGGTACATACGAATCACCTGGCGATTTAATGCGCGATAGCGCTGGTCGTTCTTATAAAGAATCATTCGGAATGGCATCAAAGCGCGCAGTGAGCGCAAGAACTTCACAAGAAGATGCATTTGATCGCGCACGTAAAGCGCTATTCGAAGAAGGTATCTCTTCATCAAAGATGTTCTTAGATCCAGCTCGACCAGGTGTAGAAGATCTCATCGATGAAATTATTTCTGGACTTCGTTCATCATGTACTTATGCAGGCGCTCACAACCTCGCAGAATTTGCCGAGCGCGCTGTTGTTGGAATTCAATCAGCCTCTGGTTATGCCGAAGGCCGCCCACTCAGCACATCTTGGCGAGGGTAAATACGCCGTTTTTCAGTATGCGAGAAAGCCGGTAGTATTCGCATCCGCAGTAA
>JBIICC010000120.1:0-8949 GCA_044239085.1 Candidatus Planktophila sp. | reverse complement strand
GCAATTCTCGGTATCGACGAATTGTCAGAAGATGACCGCGTTCTCGTAGGTCGTGCACGTCGTATCCAGCGCTTCTTGTCACAGAACACATTCGTGGCGAAGGTCTTTACAGGTCTCGATGGTTCATTCGTTCCGCTCACAGAGACAATCTCTGCATTCGAAGCACTTGCTGATGGAAAGTACGACCACGTTCCAGAGCAAGCATTCTTCATGTGCGGTGGCCTCGATGATGTTGAGCGCAAAGCTGCCGAACTCGCGAAGAACTAAGTAAGGAATAAACGATGGCTCTTAACGTCGCACTAGTATCGCCAACACAACAGGTGTGGACGGGCGAGGCAACATTTGTCTCTGCTCGCACCACCGAAGGTGAACTTGGAGTTCTTCCAGGCCATACACCTTTATTTGGCGTACTAGTCGATGGAGCTGTCAGCATTAAAGGCACCGACGGAACAACAAAAGAATTTAACGTCCGCGGCGGATTTCTCTCTGTTTCAAATGATCGAGTCTCAATTCTTACAGAGAGCGTTGATTAATCTCTAGAAACCTGTTCACCGCATTCGAGTGCAGGAGATGACTTTACTTTCTCGGTACCGCTCGGAAGGAGAGGGGAAGCGACTCAAGGTGGAGACCGCTGCTGGGCCACTCCACCTTGGGAACCACATCGCCGGCGATCGAGTAGTCGGGAATGCGTCGGTGGAACTCCTCGACAACTAGGCGTAATTCGCGTCGAGCCAAGTGAGAGCCGACGCAGCGGTGAATTCCCCCACCGAAGGAAAGATGCGAGCGATTGATCGACAGATCAATCTCGCTCGGGTGCTCCACTGCGAGCGGATCACGATTCGCTGTGGCGATAACGAGATTCACAGCTGCACCTTGGGGGATCTTCACACCGCACACCTCAACATCTTGAGTCGTAATGCGCGGAACGGAAAAGGCGGGCGTCTCAATGCGCAAAATTGCTTCGATGATCGGCATCACCGAATCCGGATCGCTCACAATCAATGCGCGAAGATCGGGACGCTGCGCCAGGTGATACATCGTGAATCCGATGGCTGCTGTCACGGTGTCTAGACCGGCGAGGACGAAGAGATAGCAGAGGCCGACTACTTCCTGATTGGACCACTCGTCGCCGTCGGTTAAGGCCAAAATGCGGCTGAGCATGTCGGCACCAGACTGGTGCCTCTTCCGAGAGATGGTTAAGTCCAGGTAGGCAAGTAGTTCCTCTGCGGCCTGAGCGACAGCGGGTACTGGCTCCCCTTGAGGATCGGGGTGGCTGAAGATCACCCGCATCCAGTCGACTAGCTGATCTCGATCCTCAAGCGGCAGACCGAAAAGAGTGAGTAGTGCCTGAGTGGGATATGGCACTGCAATCTGGCTCACCACATCACATTCCCCAGTGCTAATAAATGAGTCGATTAAGTCAATGATCTGGCTGCGTAAAGAGCCTTCCATCTGATCCAAGACTTTCGGAGACATCATCGGATCGAGAACTCTGCGATAACGAGCATGATCAGGTGGGTCAATCGCGATGGGAATCAGAGGCACCCTAGAACCAAGACCATCGAAGGCACGCGCTGAAGAGAAGATCTCTGGGTGAGTTTGGCCAAAGCGCACCGCTTCGTGGCTGGTCAGGAACCAACGGCCATCTGCTTCGTACACCGCCCCGGGAGCAGCAACGACGTTCCAGCCCAAGGTTCGGTCGTATTCCATAGGAGCGGTGAAGAATGGATTGCTGAGAGGCTCGTTCATGGTTCCTCCTGGGGCCTTAGCTCGCTGGGCGAGTATATAGTCAATTTGGTCTTACCAATAATATCATAGACAGCGATTCTCTATACTTGAATCCCGATAAATGCTATCTTTGGTCCCACCAATAGTTACGTATCGTTGTGAGAAATGTCAAGGAACAGGCGAAGGGAGTCAGCCGGCATGAAGGTAAGTATCGACACGACAAAGTGTTCTGGTCACGGATTGTGCTACGCCGTTGCGGGGGAGATATTCGAGGATGACGAAAAGGGGTTCGGCCGGGTCAGAGGCGAGTTTTCTCAAGGAGATATTCCGGAGTCATTGATCGAGGATGCTGAATACGCCGCCAGCAACTGCCCTGAAGAAGCCATCAATCTCGCCAAATAGTCTAGGGTCGCGGAGATTCGAGAGCATGAGCGCCACGGAGCCGTGGATGGGCGTCAACGGTCGGATCGCCTTTCACTGGAGTGAGCCCGGGAATCCACAGAAGCTACCCAACCATTCCAAAGGATGGGCTCACCATGGCATCGCACTGACAAGCACGGGCGACGTGGTTACCTTCGCTCCTGATCGACCCGAGGTCAGAATTTCCTCACCGGGCGGCGAACTTCGACGAGTCTGGGAAGCTCCCGTGTCGACGGGTCATGGATTGACCATCGCGACCACCAAAGGAAATGAATCGCTGTGGATTGCTGACAACGGTGACTCCCTGCTGCCGCAGCTAGACGGAAGTTACGCCAGCGCGCACGATGCAGGAGAAAGATTCCACGGGTCGGTGGTCCAGATGAGTTTGGATGGGGAGGAGATAAGTCGTCTACCTGTCCCTCCACACCAAGCCTATGCCGCGGGAAAATTCTGTCCGACAGATGTCGCTGTCAATGAGACGCAGTACGGCGGCGATGGTCATGTCTGGGTTGCCGACGGTTATGGTGAATCATTGGTACACGAGTTTGACGAGCACGGTGTGTGGTTGCAAACGCTCACAGGTGAGACTGGTCTCGGACGCTTCCTTGAACCACACGCAGTGTTCATCGATCGCCGCAAGGAGGTGCCCGAACTTTATATTGCCGATCGTGGACATTCCCGCATTCAGGTATTCGGCTTGGACGGAAGTTTCCTGCGTGGCGTCGGTGTGGGGAAACTCATCAGCCCGGGCGGGTTCGCGAGGTTCGGGACTGGACTACTCGTAGCGGAACTCGATGCCAGAATCACGATCCTCGGACCAGACGACGAGGTCGTTGAGCGATTCGGGGAAGGGACGAAAGCCGATCGCGAAGTTGCGGGGTGGCCGAACTTAATCTCGCCGGCTGGGGAAATCGTGCGCCCAGTGCTTGAGCCCGGAGTTCTCCGGACTCCCCATGGCATCACCTCCGATGCGGGCGGCAATGTGTACGTCTCGGAGTGGCTCGTGGGTGGGCGCGTCATCAAGCTTGTACCCGTCACGCCCTTGTAGCAAGAGTGATGAACACCTAGCGAGGCTAACTGATTTCACTTAGGAATTTCTCGCCCTTAAAGTCAGGTTTGTTTCCACCCCGACATCGCCGATTCGAGGTGCCACATCATTGCGCCTTGGGCCCTCAACGAGTCCGCGTCGCAGAGCGCTTCAATAAGTCGAATCAGTTCATGACTGGCAGAATCTATGTCGTGAGTACGGTATCCCGACGCTAGCACTCTTGCCCGAGCAGCAGTTGCTCGTACGCTATTGATAATCATGTGGATGAGCGGGTTTTGGGTAGACTCCGAAATTGTCGAGTGAATCTCATGGTCCAGTTCAATTAATCGAGCGAGGCCGGCGGGTGACTTCTTGAGCTGAGCAAGTTCATCACGCACTTCAAGAAGTCGCTCACGATCCTCGCTTGTGAGCCGATTGGCGGCGATAGCAGCTGCGGCGGGCTCGAGAAGTCGACGTAACTCGAAGAAGTGGCTTAAGGACTGTGGGTCAACGTCGAGCACAAACTCCAGGGATTTGAAGAGCTCTGAAGATTCCAGACGGCGAACGTATGTTCCGGATCCGCGTTTGGATTCTAGAATTCCTAGCGAGACTAAACCGCGTATAGCTTCTCGAATAGAGCCACGTGATACGGAATAGGTTGCGGCTAAATCCCTTTCAGGTGGAATCCGCTGGCCTGCCGCGAAGTTGCCCTGAAGAATGCTCTCGCGCAAAAGTTGAGCAGCTGTTGCTACGCCCTCCCCAGGTTCGGTCTTTACGGCGGCTTTTTTAGTTGCCATAGCTTCTCTCCTCTCGCTGGAGAATCTTTAGAAGATAACCATACCCATCTAGCGTGGGGTGTTGGAGCGAGGCGCTCTTATTCTGGTCTTACAAATGTGATTCGCTCCAAAGAATACACGTGAGTTTCCCCAAATGATGACCATGCCCGCCTAGAGCTCAATCTTTGAGAAGAGGATATTGGTCCTACAAATAAGGTGAGAAATTCCAAAAATACGATATAATTACCCACGAAAATAGTTAAATTCTTACAAATGGATGGACCAATTATGGAACTTGACCTTATCTGCTCAAAATTTCGCGCAATTCCAACCCCAGTGATTTGTGATGCCATGTACGAGCTTGGGATTCCGGAGCAGGTATTGTCTAGCCGTTTACGTCCTCTGCTGCCGTCAAAACGTGTGGCAGGGGCGGCATTCACATTAATGGGTCGTGCGATTGAGCCCGAGGTCGGCTGGGATGCGGGTATTCCTAGAATGCAGTCCTACCTTCGAATCTTTGAGGAGCTCGAATCCGACAGTGTGATCGTTTCAGTAAACCCCGGCAGCACAGTCGGACACTTTGGTGAACTCACCGGAAATGCCGCCAAAGCTAAGGGATGCCAAGGTGTGATCCTTGATGGCAATCTTCGGGATACAGAGGGTTTGCTCCGGATTGGCTTTCAGGTTTTTTACTCTGAGCTTTCGCCCTTGAATGGGATTGGCCGTTGGGAAATGTCGGAGAAACAGAATCCGGTGACAATTGACGGAGTGACCATTTTGCCCGGAGATATCATCATTGGCGACTTTGATGGTGTTGTCGTAGTGCCACGTGCTGATGCCGAAAGAGTGCTTCTTGAGGCGGAATCGATTGATGTAGCTGAGGCTAAAGTGCGCGCCGAAGCAGAAGAAGGAGTACCACCTATGGAGAGTTTCGAGCGTCATGGCCATATCTAATATCAAAAAGTTAATGGAGGAACATTGATATGAATCGAGTAATTCAAAAGGCACCCTTTGCGGATGCACTCGTAGCACTTGGAGAACGAAGAAAAGACGTTGTTGTACTTAGCGCCGATTTGAGCAAATACACTGACGTTCTTCCATTTGCCCAGAAATTTCCGAACCGTTTCATCCAAGTAGGTATGGCCGAGCAAAACATGATGGGTATTGCTGGCGGCTTAAAGAAAGCCGGTTTCCTTCCAATTGCCGTAACGTATGGTGTATTTGCGACTCGTCGAGCGTACGAACAAGTTGCCATGGCTCTTTGCACGGGTTCCTCACCTGCAATCATCGTAGCTTTTTTGCCTGGGATAACTACTCCTTTTAAAGCTACCCACCAAGCAACTGAGGATCTTGCATTAATGCGCGGAATACCCTCGATGACTGTTGTAGACCCAGTCGATGGAACGGAGTTGACCTCTGCACTGAATGCGGCTGCTAACCAAAGCGGTCCAGTCTATATTCGAGGAATTCGAGGAGAAGTCGAACAGCTATTTCCTCCAGAGAACTTCGATTTTGAACTTGGTAAGGCACGAGTTTTAACTGATGGAGGCGATGTCGCCATCATTAGCACTGGATTAGGAACTAATTGGGCTCTCGAATCAATTGAAATCCTCGAACAAGAGCAAATTAAGTCTACTCACTTGCATGTGCCAACTTTAAAGCCCATAGATCGTGAAGCAATTGAAGCGATAGCACGCAGATTCTCCAGAATTTACGTCGTAGAAAATCACTCAGTTATCGGTGGTTTAGCCAGTGCTGCAGCTTCTGTGATTTCAGAAGTTGGAATTCCTACTAAATTGATTCCACTTGGAATTCCAGATTTATGGGCTCCAGCTGGTTCGGTTAGTTATATTCGCGAGCAGCTTGGACTTAGTGCCAACGCGATTGCACAAAAGATCAAAACTCAGGAGGCAAATTCATGATGACCGATAAAGAGATTGCAGAAAAGGCGCTTTCAATACGCCGACGATGTGTGATGATGTGCAGAGGACGTGGTCAAGGATATGTTGGCCAGGGATTGGCGCTTGCTGACCTAATGGCAGCTCTATATTTTGATGAACTTCGGCGAGATAACTCTGGCCAACTACACGATCAATTTGTTCTGTCCACCGGTCACAGTGCTATCGCATTATTCGCCACTCTTGGAGAACTTGGTGTATATGATGAAGAAGAGCTGGCTACTTATGGACAGGATGGTTCGCGCATTGAAGAAAGCCCGTTAGAGGGAATTCCCGGATTTCTAATAACAGGTGGGGCTTTAGGGCAGGGCCTTTCGCAAGCGGTGGGCATGGCGCTTGGTAACCGTATTAAAGATTCTGACTCACGTACTTTCTGCTTAATCAGTGACGGCGAACTTCAGGAAGGACAAATCTGGGAAGCTGCGATGGCCGCTGGGCACTATAAACTAGGCTCATTAATTGTTTTAGTTGATAACAATCGAATGCAAGCCGACGGCGCAACGGCTGATGTAATGACCGTCGAACCAGTTCCTGAGAAGTTTGCGGCATTTGGATTTCGCGCTGAACGAGTTGATGCAAACGACTTGCCTGCCCTTAGAGCAGCGCTAGAACGTACTCGTGTCTCCGATGGAAGACCACAAGTTCTTGTTTGCGAAACACTACCCGGCAAGGGCGCTGCCAGCCTTGAGGCGTATGAAAAAGTTCACTATGTGCGTGCTGCCGAATCAGTGTGGCTTCAAGCATTAGCAGAACTCAAATGAGTTAGTCTCAACCATGTCCGTTGACGCCTAAAAGTAGGTGAGTGCAGTTCCCACAATTTGACCGTCACCATTGGCGACCAGAAGTGTCCGCCAGCGATCAAAGACGGCACATGGATGTGATATTCCTAATTCGAGCACATCGCCTACAGCTAGTAGATCGTCATCCGGTAAATCAACGTAAAGGTGTTGATCATTAGCCTTTCTAGGATGTAGCGCTCCTCCATCACGAACAGAGCCATCGGCGGCATGAACAGCGTGTACAACCGGTAATCCTTCCGCGACAGGAATGTCGCGCACACCTGCGCCAACGATTGCAAGACCTTTCTCTGGTCTGGAAAGCACGGCGGCATATACTCGAATTGCGGGGGCTAGAACGGGATGCTCACCTGGCGCGAAAGTACCAAATGGAGAAGCTTTATCAAAAATTCCGGAATCATGCGTTACATAACAGCCGCCGCGAATGACAAGCTTACAATCACTTCCCAAAGTTGCGAATGCAGAAATGACTCTATCGAAAAAGATGCTGCCACCTGCGCTCGCGAGTCGTGGCGCTGATGGTTCGATGAGGGGGAGCACTGCTCGGATTGCGGCGACCCAAGAGTGGAGATATTCATCTACAACAGTCAGTAATGCGGGATCACGTGATGCGCCGAGGATACCTTCGTACCCTTCGACCCCCACAAGTCGAAGTGTCTGCGCATGGTTCTTTACCGAGTTGGCCAAGGAGACTACCTCATCGATTGACCTAACTCCCGCTCGTCCCCCCTTCATCCCGAACTCGACGAGAATATCTAACCTTCGCGTCGAATCAGATTCTGAAATGGCGGTCGAAAGACGCCGGATTCCCTCTTCGCTATCGACAAGACAGATGATTTCTACATTTTCATCTTGGGCGAGAATCTGGGCCAGACGGCGCGCTGAATAGGTATCAATAACTTCATTTGCAATCAAGACGCGCTTGACCCCGAAGGCAATACAGACCTCTAACTGGCTCACAGTTGCGACAGTTAAACCCCATGCGCCAGCAGCCAGCTGTTCTCTCCATATTTCCGGGCACATTGTTGCCTTGGCATGCGGTGCCAGGAGAGCGTTGTGTTCGTTAATGTATTTCTGGAAAAGTTGAATATTCGCAATCAGGATATCTCGGTTCAATATGATGTTCGGCAGAGGTACGTCTCGTGCCAGGACCCAGCCCTTACCTGAGATCTCGCTACTGTCACCGTCGAAATTTGCAGGTAGTGATTTCTCAAGGTGTTTCAAGGTGTCTCCATCCATTCTGGTCATACCAATTTGATGTATTTTACTAGTATACTGCTAAATAAGTAGGATTGGACCAACCAATTTAAGCGAAGGGCGTATCGTGAGTTCAAACAGAGAGTATGTAATCTTAACTGGTGCCGGTGGTGGAATAGGTCGTGGCATAGTCCAACACCTTACGGATCAAGGATTAGGCGTCCTCGGTATCGACATTTCAAATGAGGCGGTTGAGGCGGCAGCTTCAGCTGCTTCACCTAATGGTGTGTTTGAGGGAGCCGTAGCAGATATAAGCGATTTCTCAGTAGCGGCCGCCACTTGCGCAAAGCTTGTCAATCACCGCATTCGCGGAGTAGTCAATTGCGCTGGCGTCTTCGTCGGGCAAGAGTTCGAAGAGATTACAGAGAAGGACTGGCTCCCAATCATCACAAATAATCTGGTTACCACCATCTCGATGTGTCGGGCCGTTTTACCAATCTTGCGCGAGCAAAGTTACGGCTCCGTGGTCAACTTCGCATCGACAGCTGGTGAGTATGGAAGTATCCGCCCGGCCGCGTTATACGCAGCTGCGAAAGGTGGCGTGATTGCGTTGACCAAGTCGCTCGCACGTGAATATGGACAATTTGGTGTGCGTGTCAATGCGGTTTCACCGGGGCCAACCGATACAGCGGGATTCCGTCCGACTGCAAATTCAGGAAAATCGGATGCTGCCGCACGTACCCTGCTAGGTCGGATGGGCGCTCCCGCAGATCAGGCATTCGCAGTCGGGTTCCTTCTCGATCCTGGTACATCATGGATTACGGGAGAAGTATTGCGCGTTAATGGTGGAAGCTTGATTTAACTCTTCCGAGATTGGCGCTTGAGTCCTACTCCAGTTGTTGCACCTGTTAATTGGCCATTTCGAAGGACTAACTCGCCTCCAACCAAAACTTCATTAACACCCTCAGCTAATGAGCGACCAGATCCGTAATCTGCGGTGTCCCGTACAGTGTTGGGATTGATAATCGCTAAATCTGCAATTGCAC
>JBIICC010000006.1:0-34726 GCA_044239085.1 Candidatus Planktophila sp. | reverse complement strand
ATTGATGTCGAGTCGCTCATGAGATAAAACTACCCTACTGTTGGCTTATGGCTAAAGAGGATGCAGCATTCGACATCACAAGCGCGCCAAAGGGTTTATCGTCAGATCAGAGAGCGCGTCAGCGCCGTTATTTCTATTCAATGATGGTGCGTACTGCATGCTTCATTCTCACAGTGGTGCTGCCAAGTCCATATAGATGGTTTGCACTCCTTGGAGCGGTAGTTCTTCCATATATTGCAGTCGTTGTAGCTAATGCCGGGCGTGAAACAGTTCTCCCAGGTGCTGCAATTCTTAAGAAGAGGCCGCGAGGAATTGAATAAGTCCGGTAAGAAAGAAAGTTACTCCCTTTTCAAATCGTTCGTCGCACTCTCTCTCATCGCCTTATGTCTCTGGGCAGCGCAATGGCAATTTAACCGCGGAGTAGATAGAAGCGATAGAAACTCGAAGATTGAAAGCCATATCACCATGACGCCTCTGCCTTTAGAGGAAGTTGTTTCAAATCCAGTGGTTCATGAGTGGAAATCTGTTGAAGTGAAGGGAACCTTCGATGTGAAGAACCAGATCCTTCTTCGAAATCGTTACTTTGAAGGCGTCTACGGATTTGAACTTCTTACAAAATTTACTGATACTCAAGGTAAGAGCTTCTGGGTTGATTGCGGCTGGGTGAAGGCGGGTAAGAATGCGCTTACGCGTCCTGAGTTACCTGAAATTCCACAAGGTGAAGTTCAGATTACCGGTCGTCTACGTTTGGATTCATCACTTCCTAGAGGTGCATTCTTTGCGATTCCTTCTAATCAATCAGAAGGATTAGTCTCAAAGGCAAATGCTCAAAGCGGAACATCTACAGAGAATTTCTATCTTGATTTGATTTCAGGAGATAATCCTTTGTTGACGCCAGCAGTTCCCGCACAATTACCTGAACTTTCAGATGGACCACATATGGCATATGCCCTGCAATGGGTCTTCTTCGGTGGCTTAGTTATCTACGGCAGATTTCTCATTCGTCGTGATGTCTTGTCGGACGAAGAGCTCTGAGTACAAGCCACCCTTAGAAATCAACTCTTCATGGGTTCCGCGTTCAACAATAAGACCTTTCTCTAGAACCAAGATCTGATCTGCTTCCATCACTGTGCTTAAACGATGTGCAATAACGATAGAAGTCCTTCCCTTAAGTGCAACTCGCAGCGCTTCTTGAACTAAAGATTCATTCTCGGAATCAAGGTGGGCTGTTGCTTCATCGAGGATAACAATCGCAGGAGCCTTGAGGAGAAGTCGAGCAATCGCTAATCGTTGCTTCTCTCCACCAGAGAGTCTGTGGCCGCGTTCTCCGACCATTGTGTCGAAGCCATTGGGCAACGATGAAACTAGCTCCCAAATCTGCGCAGCTTTACAGGCTTCAATCATCTCTGCCTCTGTCGCATCTTCCTTTGCATATCTAAGATTTTCAGCGATAGATTCATGGAATAGGTGCGCATCTTGCATGACAACACCGATTGAATCTCGAAGCGATTGCACTGTGTAATCACGAGTATCGCGACCACCGATGTTTATCGACCCACCAGTTACGTCATAAAGGCGAGGCAATAAAGCGCTCATAGTTGTCTTTCCAGCCCCAGATGGTCCAACAATTGCAGTGAGCGTTCCAGCAGGAACGTCGAATGAGATTCCCTTCAGTACTTCCCCACTATCAACCGTTTCAGGACGAGAGGCAGACTCGAGTGATGCAAGTGAAATCTCTTCTGCCTTGGGGTATGTGAATGTCACATCCTTAAAGTTGATATCAAGTTTCTTTGATTCGAGTTTCCTGGCATCTTTCGAATCGGTGATCATTGGATGGAGATCGAGAACTTCAAAGACTCGCTCGAAGGAGACAAGTGCAGTCATCACATCAATACGTACATTTGAGAGCGCCGTTAGAGGACCGTAGAGTCGCGCCAATAGAGCAGTGATTGCAAGAAGAGTTCCAACGGTAATCTCTTGATTTATAGCGAGATGGCCCCCGATTCCATATGCGAAAGCTGTAGCGACCGCTGCGACGCTCGTGATTCCGACGAAGAAGATGCGATTAAGCATTGCAGTCTGTATTCCAATATCTGCCACCTTGCGCGCCCTGGAACGGAAGAACTTCTCCTCTTTATCCGGCTTACCGTAGAGGGAGACTAAGAGTGCGCCAGAGACGTTAAAGCGCTCAGTCATTGTGCTCGACATCGTGGCGTTGAGATTAAATGCATCACGAGTCAGGGCTTGAATGCGCTTTCCTACCCACTTCGTTGGAAGTAGAAAGACCGGTAGAAGAAGAAGCGAGATTATGGTGATCTGCCAAGAAAGAATAAGCATCGTTGTCACGACTAAGACAAGTGAAACTACATTGCTGACCACACCCGAAAGAGTGCCGGTAAAGGCTTGTTGCGCCCCCATAACATCTGAGTTAATTCGAGAGATAAGTGCACCGGTCTGCGTACGAGTAAAGAATGCAATTGATTGACGTTGAATGTGCGCAAAAACTTGGGAACGAAGATCATAGATAAGACCTTCACCAATTCGCGCCGAGAACCATCGCCCGAAGATGTTGAATGCTGCATCAAAGATAGCTAGAAGTCCCACAAGTAGAGCAAGTTTGGTCACTAGACCTGGATCTCTGGGAATAACGCCTTTATCAATTAACTCGCGGAGCAATAGTGGCGATGAGATAACAAGGAGAGCTTCAATGATGACGGTTACGAGAAAGATTGAGATTTGAGTCTTATAAGGCTTGCCGTAGGAAATAATTCGCGAGATTGTCCCTGGCTTTAGCTTCTGAGATTTAACTGATGGGTCAGCGGTCATCGACCGAAAGGTCATCCAGACAGCGTGTTGGGACATGTGACGCTAACTAATTAAACGGTGAAGCCGAGAGCGCGAAGTTGTTCGCGACCATCGTCAGAAATCTTATCTGGACCCCATGGTGGCATCCATACCCAGTTGATCTTTACATCATCTGTGAATGGAGCAAGTGCCTGACGTGTCTGATCTTCAATTACATCTTGAAGTGGGCAGGCTGCAGATGTGAGAGTCATGTTAAGAACCGCAATGTTGTTCTCATCAACCATCATGTCGTAGATGAGTCCAAGATCAACAACGTTGATTCCGAGTTCTGGGTCGACGACATCCTTCATCGCCTCATTGATATCTTCTACCTTTGCAACCATATCCTCATCCTACTTTCTTTTTACGAATTCTTCTTGGCTATCGCTTGGATGCTTGCATCTTTCAGGGCCATCCATCCGAGAAGGGCACACTTAATTCGCGCAGGGTATTGCGAGACTCCAGCGAGAGCTACTGCATCTTCAAGAATCTCTTCATCTCCCTTATCTGCTCCCTTGCTCTGCATGAGATGCATAAAGGAGTCAGAGATCGACTCGGCCGCTGTGAGGCTCTTTCCTTTAACTAAATCAGTCATGATTGAAACGCTCGCTTGTGAGATGGAACAACCTACGCCCTCCCAAGTAACCGACTTTATGAGTTCGCCATCAAGAGTCACATTGAGCGTGATCTCATCGCCACAGCTTGGATTAACGTGATGCACCTGGGCATCAAATTCGGTAGCTAACTTCTTATTCTGAGGATTCTTATAGTGATCAAGAATCACTTCCTGATAGAGATTATCTAATTGCATTGTTATCCGAAGTATTTCTGCGCACCAAGAATGCCTGCGGTAAGTGCATCAACATCACTGCGTGTGTTGTATAGGTAGAAAGATGCGCGTGTTGTCGCAGGTACGCCAAGCTTTCTAGTCAATGGCCAAGCGCAATGGTGGCCAGTTCGAACAGCGATACCTTGGCTGTCGAGGTACTGACCTAAATCGTGTGGGTGAATCTCGCCAACGGTAAATGAGAGTGTTCCACCGCGCATATCGAGCTCGCGAGGTCCAATAATTCTTAAATCCTTGATCTCGCTCAACTTCTCAATTCCGTAGCGAGTTAAATCGACTTCATGCTTATGGATCTCATCCATTCCCACTGAGGTCAGATACTCGAGTGCAACACCTAAGCCAACAGCCTGAGCCATATTAGGAACTCCTGCCTCGAACTTTCGTGGAGCAGGTGCCCATGTAGCAGAAGTCATTGTGACGGTCTCAATCATTGAACCGCCGGTAAGAAATGGTGGTAGCTCATTGAGGAGTTCGGCTCTCCCCCAGAAGATTCCAACTCCCGTTGGGCCAACTGTTTTATGGCCAGAGAATGCTAGAAAATCGATACCAAGTTCCTTCACATCAACGCTCATATGTGGCACTGATTGGCAGGCATCGAGAACTACAACGGCACCTACTTGATGAGCACGCTTAACAATATCTTCAAGCGGGATGATTGTTCCGAGTACATTTGATTGATGAGTAAGGGCTACGACCTTTGTATCTTCTGTAATAACCTGATTGATATTACTCAGATCAAGGCGACCTTCAGGAGTTACTTCAAACCACTTAAGCGTTGCGCCTGTACGAGAAGCTAGCTGCTGCCAAGGGATTAAATTGGCATGATGTTCCATCTCTGTGACAACAATGGAATGTGAAGAGTCAAGATGGAAGCGATTACCTGCTGGAGCGTTGCCCATCGCATATGCGACTAAGTTAAGTGCCTCTGTGGCGCTTTTGGTAAAGACAACTTCGTCGACATCTGCACCAATGAATTTTGCAACAATTGCTCGCGCATTCTCCATCGCTGTTGTGGCTTCTTCAGCTAGTTGGTGTGCACCGCGGTGGGCTGCAGCATTATGTTGGCGATAGAAGTTGCTTTCAGCATCGATAACTGAGTTCGGCTTCTGGCTTGTTGCTCCAGAATCTAAATAGACCAACTTCTTTCCATCGCGAATAGTCCGACCAAGGATCGGAAAATCTTTCGCAATTTCAAGAGCGTTGAAGGTCATAGTTAGGCGGTGACGTACTCCGCATATCCATTAGCTTCGAGCTTATCTGCAAGCTCTGGTCCACCTTCTTCGACAATCTTGCCATTGGCAAATACATGTACGAAATCTGGCTTGATGTACTTAAGAATTCTTGTGTAGTGAGTGATGAGAAGAATTCCGTGGTTGTTTGCCGCCTTTGCGCGAACAACGCCTTCTGAGACCACACGGAGTGCATCAACATCGAGACCCGAATCTGTCTCATCGAGAATTGCAAACTTTGGCTTCAGAAGTTCAAGCTGCATAATCTCGTGGCGCTTCTTCTCGCCGCCTGAAAATCCTTCATTGACATTGCGCTGTGCAAAAGATGGATCCATCTTGAGAGATTCCATCGCCTTCTTTACCTCGCCTACCCATTCGCGCAACTTTGGAGCTTCACCACGTAATGCTGTCGCTGCTGTGCGCAAGAAATTTGAGACAGATACGCCAGGTACTTCTACCGGGTACTGCATCGCGAGAAATAGACCAGCCTTTGCGCGCTCATCTACAGACATCTCAAGTACATCTTCGCCATCGAGAGTTACTGTGCCTGATGTGATTGTGTACTTAGGGTGTCCTGCAATTGAGTATGCAAGAGTTGATTTACCAGAACCGTTTGGTCCCATGATTGCATGCGTTTCGCCTGACTTAATTGTCAGGTCTACGCCTTTTAGAATTTCAACTGGGCCTTGTTCTGTATCGACAGAAACCTTTAGGCCACGAATCTCTAGAGTGCTCATTGTCTTCTCCGTTACATCTCTACCGTGACGGAGTCTCCGTCGATGGTTACTGGATATGTCTTAACAGGTGCTACAGCAGGCGGAGTCAGTGCTTCACCTGTACGAAGATCAAATTCAGCTCCATGGAGCCAACATTCAATCTTGAAATTTGAAATATCACCTTCAGAAAGGGATGCTTCTGAGTGGCTACAGGTATCGCCTATTGCGAAGACTTCCGAACCAACTCTTGCGACACAGATAGCTTCGCCATTCTTTTCGATGCGAACTGGCTTTCCTTCAGCAAGTGTTGCCAATGAGATATCTGACATTTACTTTGCCGCCTTTGCGAGTTCATTATCGATGCGATCCATGAGGCGATTTTGAATCTCTTCAATTCCGATCTCGGAGACAATTTCATTGAAGAAGCCACGCACAACAAGGCGACGTGCATCTTCCATATTGATTCCGCGTGACATTAAGTAGAAGAGCTGTTCATCATCGAAGCGACCAGTTGTTGATGCGTGTCCTGCTCCAACAATTTCGCCTGTCTCAATCTCAAGATTTGGCACTGAATCTGCGCGAGCTCCGTCAGAGAGTAGAAGATTGCGGTTAAGTTCGTAGGTATCTGTGCCTTCAGCAGCTGCGCGAATAAAGACATCGCCAATCCAGACTGTGTGGGCCTTATCCCCTGCTAGCGCGCCCTTGTAGTTAACGCGAGACTTTGCATTCGGAACTTTATGGTCAACAAACATGCGATGTTCGAAGAATTGACCTTCTGTTGCAAAGTAAACACCCGATAGATCACATGATGCACCAGGTGCAATGAAATCAACAGTTGGCAGTAGACGAACTAAATTTCCACCTACTGTGACAACGATCGATTTAAAGGTTGCATCTCTATCGACAACGGCGTGATGACGCCCTGCGTGAATAGTCTTAGAACCCCACTCTTGGAGTGAGATAAATGTGAGGCTTGCACCTGGCTCCACCAGAATTTCAAGATCTTCAGCGAGATGAGTATCGCCTGTGTTCTCGAGGACAACGGTCGCCTTTGAATGGTTTCCCACCTTGATAAGAACACGGGAGAACTCTGCTTGATCTGTTCCTCCAGATGAGCGATTGAGAAAGATTGGTTCACTGATTTCAGTGTTCGCAGCGATACTAAGTACTGCACCAGTCTTTGTGAATTCACGAACGCGATTAACAATCGCATCGTCTGTCTCAGTCAGCGCAGAAATCTCTTCAAATTTGAAGGTAACACCTGCAGGTAGAGCTGACTTCGCTGCAAGCGAGTTACGAAGAACAGGCTTGGCAGATCCATCGTGCAACCCACCAAGGCGCTTGAGCGGAGTAAATCTCCATGCCTCTTCGCGACCCGTGGGGGTGTGCTTCTCTAAAAGATTTGATTGAAGGGTTGTCATTAGCCGACTGCGCCTTCCATCTGTAGTTCGATGAGACGGTTGAGTTCGAGTGCATACTCCATTGGGAGCTCGCGTGCGATTGGTTCGATAAAGCCACGAACAATCATCGCCATCGCTTCATCCTCATTGAGTCCACGAGACATCAAGTAAAAGAGCTGATCATCAGAGATCTTCGAAACAGTCGCTTCGTGACCCATCGATACATCATCTTCGCGGATATCTACATACGGATATGTATCAGAACGTGAAATTGTGTCAACAAGAAGTGCATCGCACTTAACTGTGCTTGCTGAATGGTGAGCTCCTTCTTGTACCTGTACAAGACCACGGTAAGAAGTACGTCCACCACCACGAGCTACAGATTTCGAGATCACAGATGAAGATGTATATGGAGCTGCGTGAACCATCTTCGCTCCTGAATCCTGATGCTGGCCAGGACCTGCAAAGGCAAGCGAAAGTGTCTCGCCCTTTGCATGTGGACCCATCAACATAACAGCTGGGTACTTCATCGTTACCTTTGAGCCGATATTTCCATCGACCCACTCCATAGTTGCACCTTCAGCACATGTAGCGCGCTTGGTGACCAAGTTGTAAACATTGTTAGACCAGTTCTGGATGGTTGTGTAGCGCACGCGTGCGCCCTTCTTCACGATGATTTCAACAACTGCAGAGTGAAGTGAATCTGATTTGTAGATAGGCGCTGTGCAACCTTCTACATAATGAATATATGAATCTTCATCAGCGATGATCAGTGTGCGTTCGAACTGACCCATATTCTCGGTATTGATACGGAAGTAAGCCTGCAATGGGATATCTACGTGAACACCCTTAGGTACGTAGATAAATGAACCACCTGACCAAACAGAGGTATTGAGAGCAGCAAACTTATTGTCACCAACAGGGATAACAGTTGCGAAGTACTCTTTGAAGAGCTCTGGGTGTTGCTTAAGAGCGCTATCTGTATCTAGGAAGATCACACCTTGCTTCTCTAAATCCTCGCGGATTGAGTGATAAACAACTTCAGATTCATACTGAGCAGCCACACCTGAAACCAGGCGCTGCTTCTCTGCTTCAGGAATACCTAGGCGGTCGTAAGTATTCTTGATGTCATCTGGAAGGTCATCCCACGTTGTCGCCTGCTTCTCAGTAGAGCGCACAAAGTATTTGATGGTGTCGAAGAAGATTCCAGAGAGATCTGAACCCCATGATGGCATCGGCTTCTTATAGAAGAGATCAAGTCCCTTAAGGCGAAGGTCGAGCATCCATTGTGGCTCGTTCTTCTTTGCGCTGATATCGCGAACAACTTCCTCGCTTAGGCCGCGCTTAGCGTTAGACCCTGCATCATTGCCATCAGACCAGCCGTACTCATAATTTCCGAGGCCTTCGAGTTCTGGATGTGCTGTTGTCATTATTTCGCCTTTCCAGCGGTTGTTGTTAGTTTCTTAGATGTTGCAGGACTTTTCTTGAGGTTATTTGGAATAAAGGTTGTGCACACTCCGTCGCCATGTGCGATAGTCGCCAGTCTTTGGACATGAGTGCCAAGAATTTGCGAAAACGCTTCAGTCTCCGCTTCACAGAGTTGGGGGAATTCAGCAGCTACGTGAGCAATAGGGCAATGATGCTGACAAAGCTCTTCTCCATTTGCGCGAACTTCAATACTCGCTGCGTAACCTTGTTCTGTCAGGAATGTCGCAAGAGCTTCAGATTTATGGGAACGTTTCGCAAGAGCGACCTCAGCCTTACGCTTGATATCTTCAGCGCGACTATCTGCGAAAGCTTGAACCATTTGTTCGCCAGATTGTGACGACATAAATTTAAGAGCAGCAACCGCTAAGTCGTCATAGGAATGTTCAAATTGTTGGCGACCGCTATCTGTCATCATAAAGACTTTAGAAGGTCGACCTCTGCCGCGAGAAAGTGCGCTATGTGGATCTCGCGCTTCTAGGACTCCATCTGCTACTAAGAGATCGAGGTGGCGACGGATACCTGCAGGAGTCAGACCGAGACGCTCTCCAAGAACAACTGCCGTTGAGGGACCATTTTCGAGGACCGAGCGCGCCACTGCTTCGCGGGTACTAAGGTCATCGAATTTCACAACACTATTGTGTCTTAATTCGCATAGCCGTGCCACTTGAGCCAGCGTGTCTTACCAAGGCGTAGGTCATAGGCTAAGGCCATGAGTAAATACGGGGCGATATCTAGGCGGGTACTGCCAGCGCTCACCGGACTTCTACTCTTCCTCCAAAGCGCCCTTGTCATTACCGGAGGAGCTGTTCGCCTTACAGGTTCAGGCCTCGGTTGCCCTACATGGCCTGAATGCGTTCCTGGCTCTTACCTTCCAGTTGAAGGTCAAGCAGAAGGGCAGTTGCATGCTTGGATTGAATTTGGAAATCGTCTCTTAACTTTCGCTCTACTCTTCGCAGCTCTTGCAACCATGATTGCAGTCCTAAGATCTGGAAGACGTGACCTTCGATTTTTAGCTGCAACACAGATTCTAGGAATTCTCGCCCAAGGTGTTCTGGGCGGCATCACTGTGTTAACAGATCTCCATCCCCTCTCTGTTGCCTCTCATTTCTTGCTCTCCACGATCCTTATTGGCGCTGCGACATCGCTGCATTCACGTAGACGAACTCCGCAAGTTCGAACTTCCTCAACTAAGGTAAGAATCTCACGTGTATCGCTCTTGCATGTGAATCTGACATTTATTGCAATAGCGATTGGAACTCTCGTCACCGGAACAGGTCCTCACGCTGGAGATGTTGATTCGCCGCGTTTTGATTTCTCGATTGTTTCAATTACACGTTTCCACAGCCTCTCCGTCTGGTTGCTGATGATTCTCACCATCTACTTCTACCGCTCCCCTGACTTGCGACATGAGACTAAGAATTGGCTGAAGATTTTCTTCGGGATCTCTCTGCTTCAGGGGGCGATTGGATATATTCAATATTGGAATGGTGTGCCAGAACTTCTCGTGGGCTTCCATTTATTGGGTTCAGTTCTAGTTTGGATTGCAGCGTGGCGTATCCGAATATCTGTCATTCGCAAACCAGCATAATCTCGTAAATCAGAAATAGAAGGAGCGGAAGATGACACAGATCACCGGTTGGACAGCGCTAGATGATCGAGCAGTTACATATGCTCGCGCACTTGCAATGGATAGCGTTCAGAAGGTTGGCAATGGCCACCCAGGTACTGCTATGACACTTGCTCCTGTTGCCTACAACTTATTCCAGCGTCATCTGATTCACGATCCTTCAGACCCTCATTGGTTAGGGCGCGATCGTTTTATTCTTTCTTGTGGACATTCGTCGCTCACTCTCTACACACAGCTCTTCTTCAGCGGTTACGGAGTCGAGATGGAAGATTTGAAATCTTTCCGTACTTGGGATTCTCTAACACCAGGTCACCCGGAGTTTGGACACACTGCAGGAGTTGAAATGACTACCGGTCCATTGGGTGCGGGAGTTGCTACAGCTGTCGGCTTTGCAATGGCAGCTCGCTATGAACGTGGCTTACTCGATCCAAACGCTCCTGCAGGGCTATCACCTTTTGATCACTCCATTTGGGTTATCTGTTCTGATGGCGATCTCCAGGAAGGCGTCTCAGGTGAAGCTTCATCCCTTGCTGGAACCCAGGAACTAGGGAATCTCAATCTCATTTACGATGACAACAGGATCTCAATTGAAGGTGACACTCATGTCTCATTCACTGAAGATGTTGCTGCTCGATACCGAGCATATGGTTGGCATGTTCAAGAGGTTGCAGCACTTGCAGATGGCAATATCGATCTCGTTGCAGTCGACGCTGCGATGGTTAAAGCTAAGGCAGAAACTTCAAAGCCTTCAATTATTCGCATGCACTCTGTGATCGCATGGCCCGCACCAAAGCTACGTGGAACTGCAAAGTCGCACGGTTCAGCGCTCGGTGATGAAGAAATCGCAGCAACGAAGAAGGAGTTAGGCCTCAACCCCGAGGAAACTTTTGCAATGCCAGATGATGTCCTTGCTCACGTACGTGCAGTCAAAGACCGTGGTTCAGCACTTCGTAAAGAGTGGGATATCAAGTTAAGCCGGTGGCAGAGTTCTAACCCAGAGAAGGCAGCGCTACTTAAGCGCTTAACATCTCGCCAACTTCCACAAGGATGGGAAGCAAGCCTTCCAGTATTTGAAGCTGGAAAAGATATGGCTACGCGATCAGCATCAGGACATGTCATCAATGCAATTGCAAAGGTACTTCCTGAATTCTGGGGCGGCTCTTCAGATTTAGCTGATTCAAATATGACAACAATCGAAGCTGGCAATTCATTCTTGCCAGCAACAAGTGAGATGAAGAACGCAGATCCATATGGACGCATCATCCACTTCGGTATCCGCGAACATGCGATGGGTTCGATAATCAATGGCATCGCATTGCATGGACTTTCTCGCTCATTCGGCGGAACATTTGCAGTCTTTAGCGATTACATGCGTCCATCTGTTCGCTTAGCCGCGATCATGGATATTCCATCTACATTTGTCTGGACACACGATTCGATTGGTGTTGGTGAGGATGGTCCAACGCACCAGCCAATTGAACATTTCGCAGCGCTTCGCGCCATTCCTAACTTTGCGGTGATTCGACCAGCAGATGCAAACGAAGTTGCAGAAGCCTGGAAGGCCGTTTTGAAGCGTAATAAGCCAGCTGGTTTCTTACTCTCTCGTCAGAACCTAAGGACTGTAGATCGCACAACTCATGGAGCTGTCTCTGGAGTAAATCAAGGTGCATACATTCTTAAAGAGGCATCAGGTAAGCCAAGGGTAACAATCATTGCGACAGGTTCAGAGGTTCCCCTCGCCCTTGATTCTCAGATCGCTCTCGAAGCGCAAGGAGTTTCGACTCGCGTAGTCAGCGCCCCTTGTCTTGAGTGGTTTAGCGATCAACCAACGAGCTACCAGGTTTCAGTGATTCCTAAGGATTCACTGCGTGTGAGTATCGAAGCTGGCATCGCTCTCGGTTGGCGTGAATATGTCGGTGATACTGGCGTGATCATCTCGCTCGATCGCTACGGAGCATCAGCTGCTGCTCCAAAACTTTTCGCTGAGTTTGGCTTTACTGTAGAGCGAGTAGTTGGAGATATTCAAAAGGCTCTTGGCTAATGAAAATTTCTGGCCCGCTCCTTAAGAAGGTTGATAGAAATTCTGACCTTTACAAGAAGCTTGCCACTGCACATCCAAAGATTGCTCAGAAAGATTCAACTATCTGGGGCTCAAAAGCTGCGGCAGAAGCGGCAGTTCGTCTCAATTGGGTAGATCTTCCACAAGCCTCGCTCTCACTCCTTCCCGAGATTTCCGCACTTGGCGAGAAATTCAAAGATCGCAACCGCTTCGTTCTCTGCGGAATGGGCGGATCTTCACTCGGCCCTGAGGTCATTGCGCAGAGCAATGGGCGAGAGATTTTTATCTTTGACTCAACCGATCCTCACTATGCCAAGCATGCAATAGGTGAAGATCTCTCAAAGACCCTCGTTATCGTAAGTTCCAAATCTGGATCTACGATTGAAACATCCTCACAACGCGCACTCTTCGAAGGCAAGTTCATCGATGCGGCACTTGATCCCAAGGAACATATTCTCTTCGTGACTGACCCTGGTTCACCGTTAGATCTCGAAGTTCGAGCTGCAGGATTTGCCGTAGTTAATGCTGATCCCAATGTCGGTGGTCGATTCAGTGTGCTCAGCGCATTTGGTCTTCTTCCATCCGCGCTTATTGGTGTCGATATTGAGAGGCTTTTAAATGATGCCCAGAAAGAGAAGGAAGGCTTCCTGACAGATCCTTCAGTAATTCTCGATATTGCCTATCTACTTATCGCAGAGACGAAGCAGTACATCGCATTTACAGATAATCAATCGAACTTCCCAGGACTCTCAGATTGGATAGAACAACTTATCGCTGAATCAACTGGCAAAGACTCCGTAGGAAGACTCCCGATTGCAACGGAGAATGCGAAGGTTGCAAAAATTGGTGGAGCTCTGACAGTTTCCTTTGCAGGAACTGGCACTGATCTTCTCGTTGAAGGAGAGCTTGGAGCTCAGTTTATTTTCTGGGAGTGGGTAACTGCACTCATCGGGGCTGGCCTAAAGATTGATCCCTTCAACCAACCAAATGTCACTGAAGCTAAAGAGCAGACCGCTGCATGCCTAGGCGAATGGGGAAATCAATTGCCCGCATTCACACCAGATTGCATTGATAGCGGAACGGAAATTTTCGGCGATGGACAATCACTGAAAGATGCACTTGCGACCTTTATCGAAGATGTTAAAGAGGGTGGATATATCGCCATCATGGCTTATCTAGATCGCAGAGATGATGCAAAGATTGCAGAACTTCGCTCATTACTCTCTGAGAAATCTGGAAGACCTACCTCCTTCGGTTGGGGTCCTCGCTTCTTACACTCCACAGGTCAATTCCATAAAGGTGGGCAGAAGAATGGCTCCTTCTTGCAAATTACCGGGGGCACCTCTGTTGACTACGAAATCCCTGGTCGCCCATTTACTTTAAAGACTCTCCTCTTTGCTCAAGCTATTGGAGATAACAGAGCGCTTGCGACAAGAAAATACCCGCTACTTCGTCTGCATCTACAGAACCGAAGTGCGGGTATTGATCAACTTCTTGCAGCTGCAAGAAGTCTTTAATAAATCTAACTACTCGATATCATCTCCGCGTAGCTTACGTAGAGCATCTTCGAGAATCTTCTCGCCTTCTTTATCAGTGCGACGCTCTTTAACATATGCAAGGTGTGTCTTGTAAGGAACATTTACAACAGCACTGGGCGGATTATTCTTATCGCGCCCAGCTGGAAGTCCACACTTTGGGCAATCCCAAGAATCAGGAATGATTACAGTCTCTTCAACGGCAAATGATGGGCGGACTTCATGTCCCTTTGCACACCAATATGAGACCGATGCGCGTTCAATCTGATCTCCGCGCTCAGCCTCGCCCATTGGGCCAGCACCGACACGACTTCCGCGAATTGCACTTGCCATGAATTAACCCTTCAAAACGAGTGAGAGACCGACAACAGCTGCGAACCAAAGTCCACCGACGACGATTGTGATGCGATCAAGATTTCGTTCCACAACTGATGAACCACCGTAATTTGATGAGATACCGCCACCGAACATATCTGAGAGCCCTGAGCCTTTTCCTTTATGGAGAAGAACAAGAAGAATCATTACCAAACTTGTAATGATTAAGAATATTGAAAGCGCTAAAGCCACGGTAAAACTCCTTAAGAGGTAGGGGTACAGGATACCCGAATCGGTCTCAAACTCCTGAATTACGCCTGAGCGTGGAACTTCGCAATCTTCGCAAGCTCCTCAGGATCAAGGCTCGCTCCCCCGATGAGGGCGCCATCGACATCTGCTTGCTTCATGATTTCTGCGATATTTGCAGATTTCACTGAGCCGCCATAGAGAATGCGCATATTTGCAGCAATTTCTGCTGAACCAATCTGCTCAACTTCTTCACGGATAGCGGCGCAAACTTCCTGAGCATCTTCAGGTGTTGCAGTCTTTCCTGTACCAATAGCCCAGACAGGTTCATAGGCAATAACAATCTTCTTAAGCTCTGGCTTATGGAAACCTTCGAGTCCGGCACGAACCTGACGGATGACGTGAGATACATGCGTTCCAGATTCACGGATCGCGAGCTCTTCACCGACGCAGAAGATTGGTGTTAACTCATTGGCAAGTGCTGCCTTGATTTTGCGATTGATAAGGGCGTCATCTTCATGATGAATTGCGCGACGCTCTGAGTGGCCAATCACAACAAATGTGCAGCCAAGCTTTGCAAGCATCGATCCTGAGATATCACCAGTAAATGCGCCAGAACTTTCAGGAGAGAGATCCTGCGCTCCAAATTGGAGGCGGAGACGATCACCATCGACCATAGTTTGAATCGAGCGAATATCTGTAAATGGAGGAATGATTGCTACATCAACGGCATCATAATCTTTATCATCAAGTGAGTAGACAAGCTTCTGTGCAACTGCAATCGCCTCAAGGTGATTGAGGTTCATCTTCCAATTGCCTGCCATTAGCGGTTTACGCATTATCTACTCCTTAGAAATTAGTGACGTTAAATTTAGAGATCGAGAGCGGTGAGCCCTGGTAGTTCTTTTCCTTCAAGATACTCAAGTGAAGCTCCACCACCAGTTGAGATATACCCAAACTGGTTATCCGCAAAGCCAAGTGCACGTACTGCAGCAGCTGAGTCTCCCCCGCCGACAACTGAGATTCCATCTACTTCTGTGAGCGCTTGAGCAATTACCTTGGTGCCATGTGCAAAGTTTGGAAATTCAAAGACTCCCATTGGGCCATTCCAAAATACTGTCTTACATCCCTTGATTGCAGTAGCAAATGCTGCTGCGGACTCAGGTCCAATATCAAGGCCCATCTGATCTGTAGGAATTGAATCTGCGCTCACCAAGGTAGGCGTTGCATCTGCAGAGAAAGTTGGAGCGACGACGATATCTGTGGGAAGAATCAGCTTTACCCCTGAATCTTCAGCTTGCTTAATCAAACCTTTAACTGTGTCTACGAGGTCGCGTTCAACGAGTGATGACCCAATCTCTCTTCCTTGTGCTGCAAGGAAGGTGAAGAGCATGCCTCCACCGATAGCCATAACATCAACTTTTCCAAGAAGGTTTGCGATAACACCAATTTTATCTGAAACTTTCGAGCCGCCGAGAACGACGCCATAGGGACGTACTGGATCAACAGTGAGTTTCTTGAGTACTTCAACTTCAGCTGCAACGAGAGTTCCTGCTGCATGAGGAAGTAACTTTGGAAGATCGAATACAGATGCATGCTTACGGTGAACTGCACCGAAACCGTCGCCCACGTAAGCATCTGCAAGTGCTGCAAGCTCTGTGGCAAGTGCTACGCGCTCTGATTCATCCTTTGACGTTTCTGCTGCTGCGTAACGAATATTTTCAAGGAGAAGGATTTCACCGTTCTTAAGCGCTTCTGCCTTTGCAGATACATCTGAGCCCGTAATAGCGCCTGCGAATTGCACAGGCTTTCCTAGAAGTTCAGCAAGTCGCACTGCAACGGGAGCCAATGAAAGTTCTGGTTTCGCCTCGCCTTTTGGACGACCTAGATGTGCCGCGATCACAATACTTGCACCTTTTTCAAGGAGAGCGTTGATTGTCGGTAAGGATGCACGAATACGCCCATCATCTGTGATCTTTCCTTCTTTCAAAGGAACATTGAGATCACAGCGAAGAAATACTCGCTTACCTGTTACATCTAGGTCAGCCAATAAAGACATTAGAGAGATTTACCTACATAACCAACGAGGTCAACGAGGCGGTTTGAGTAGCCCCATTCGTTGTCATACCAACCAACAACCTTTACCTGATTTCCGATTACCTTTGTAAGGCCTGAATCGAAGATACATGATGAAGGATCGGTGACGATATCTGAAGAGACGATTGGATCTTCAGTGTATGAAAGGAATCCCTTAAGTGGACCATTTGCTGCAGCCTTCATAGCTGCATTGATCTCTGCCGCTGTAGCTTCCTTTGCAAGTTCAACTGTGAGGTCTGTTGCAGATCCTGTAGGAACTGGAACGCGCATTGCATATCCATCGAGCTTGCCTTTGAGTTCAGGCATAACAAGAGAGATTGCCTTAGCTGCGCCTGTGGATGTTGGAATCATATTTGTTGCCGCAGCACGTGAACGACGGAGATCCTTATGCGGGAAATCAAGGATTACCTGGTCATTTGTGTAAGCGTGAATAGTTGTCATCAAGCCCTTAACAATTCCCCAGTTGTCGTGGAGAACCTTTGCCATTGGAGCAAGGCAATTTGTTGTGCATGATGCATTTGAAATCACGTTGTGGTTCGCTGGGTCGTACTTCTCGTGGTTTACGCCCATCACGATTGTGATGTCTTCATCTGTTGCAGGTGCAGAGATGATGACCTTCTTGGCGCCAGCCGTGATGTGCTTCTTAGCATCTGCAGCCTTTGTGAAGTGGCCTGTTGACTCAATAACGATATCTGCCTTAACAGATGCCCATGGAAGATTTGCTGGGTCGCGATCTGCGAAAACCTTAATTGTCTTTCCACCAACAGTGATCGTGTCATCTGTGTGTGTTACCTCTAGGCCGAGGCGACCGAGGATTGAGTCGTACTTAAGAAGGTGAGCCAAAGTGGCGTTATCTGTAAGGTCATTGATACCTACGATATTGATATCTGGGTTAGTCAGTGCCGCACGAAAGAAGTTGCGACCAATACGTCCAAAACCATTAATTCCAACATTAATCATGAAAAACCTCTTCTAAGATAGTAAAGCGCCCTGCAATAAAGGTGGCTTTCGCTTACGCCACAACGTTGGGGGCTTGAGGCTGAAGTCTATCAGCCGAGTGAGCGCTACTCGCCCAGCAAATCTGGCGAAAGTCCCGCTTCAGTATCGGGAATTCCGAGTTCAGCAGCGCGCTTATCGGCCATCGCGAGCAATCGACGGATACGTCCAGCGATTGCATCTTTCGTCATCGGTGGAGTCGCAAGAGAACCTAACTCTTCGAGACTTGCTTGACCATGAGAGATGCGAAGTTCGCCAGCTTCCTTAAGATGATCGGGAATCTCTGGCCCCAGAATCTCCATCGCACGTTGGACTCGCGCCGCTGCTGCAACTGCAGCGCGTGCAGATCTGCGAAGGTTTGCATCATCAAAATTTGCAAGTCGATTCGCTGTCGCTCTTACTTCACGACGCATACGCCGTTCTTCCCATGCAAGAACACTTTCATGCGCACCAAGGCGGGTAAGCAATACTCCGATTGCATCTCCATCGCGGATTACAACACGGTCAACACCACGAACTTCACGAGCTTTAGCGACAATATTGAGACGACGCGCAGCGCCAACTAGTGCAAGAGCTGCCTCTGGGCCTGGACAAGTAATCTCTAGTGAAGATGAGCGACCAGGTTCTGTCAGTGAACCGTGCGCGATAAATGCTCCGCGCCAAGCAGCCTCTGCATCGCAGACATTTGCCGCAACAACTTGTGGTGGAAGTCCGCGAACCGGACGTCCATTTGCATCGATCAGGCCTGTCTGGCGTGCAAGTGCATCACCGGATTCAATGACGCGAACGACATAGCGGGAGCCTTTACGTAGCCCACTTGATGAGAGAACTGCGAGATCACTATCATGTCCGTAAATATCAGCGATATCTTTCTTCAATCTACGTGCACTCTGTGAAGTATCTAGTTCTACCTCAATGACGACTTTGCCAGAGGCGATATGAAGGCCGCCTGCAAACCGTAGTAGCGATGAGACTTCGGCCTTGCGACAGCATGGCTTAGTGACGGAGAGTCGACTGAGCTCATCCTTTACCGCTGCTGTCATTGCCATGGGGTTATCCAACCAGTATTTCTGAATCAATGTGTGTGAAAAGTGAGGCTAATTTCTTTACATCGTGATGTAGGGCAGATGCGCTACTGCGAAGATCAGCCGATAAAAACTCTGAACCCAAGGTTGAAAGATGGCTCTTCAACTCTTCCTGACCAGCAGTTGTGGAATCCACTACAACGAGGTCGAATTTCAATGATGGTGCATATTCGTTCAGAACTGCAAGGTGTTCCATTGGTGAATAACCTGCATACTCCCCTGCGCTTTGATCTGATGTATCTAAATTGAGCAAGAGAATCTTCTTTGCAGATGATGAAATAATTGCATCGCGTTGCGCTGGAACAAGTAAATGTGGAATGACGCTAGAGAACCACGATCCTGGACCCATCGTTATCCACTCTGCATCAGCGATTGCTTTGAGAGATTCACTTCGAGCTCCAGGATTTTCAGGAATGATACGGATTGATTTAAAGCGACCCTTTGCAGTTGCAACTTCTGCCTGACCTCGAACGCTATGAAGACCAGATTTATCTTCAAAGGTGGCTTCGATATCCAGTGGCTGATCTGCCATCGGCAAGACTCGTCCAATAACTTTTAATAGCGAACCGACGCGATCGAGTCCAGCAACGGTATCTCCATCTCTATCCCAGAGAGCAGCTAGAAGTAAATTTCCAACGGGATGGCCATTAAGTTCTCCCTCGCTTGTGAAGCGATACTGCATTATCTCTGCCCAACTTCTGCCCCAGTCGTCATCGCCACACAAGGCAGCAAGTGCCATACGAAGATCACCTGGCGGCATGATGGGAAATTCTTGGCGAAGGCGGCCGCTTGAACCACCGTTATCTGCAACTGTAACTATTGCTGTGATCTCAGTTGTAAATTGACGAAGCGCTGTCAGAGTCGCAGCAAGTCCATGTCCCCCGCCAAGTGCTACTACTTTTCTTTCGGGACTCATTCACGTCCTACATCACGGTGAGTTGCATGAGCTGAAATTTCTAACTCGCTTGATAATGATGTGAGTTGTTTTGCAATTTCCTCTGCAATGGCAACTGACCGATGTTTCCCGCCAGTGCAACCAATTGCGATGGTTACGTACTTCTTGCCTTCACGAAAATATCCTGGAGTCATTTGTTGGACAACTGAGACGTAGCTCTTCACAAATTCAGGAACACCTTCGCTAGAGAGCACCTTCTTCGATACCGGTGCATCTAATCCATTAAGCGGTCTCAGCTCTGGAATCCAGTGAGGATTTGGGATGAAGCGACAATCCAGGACTAAATCTGCATCTACGGGAATTCCATACTTATAGCCAAAAGAGAGAACGTTGATTCGAATTGCCGGCAACATACCTGCTGCAAAGATTTCTCCTGTGCGCTTCTCGAGTTGGTGGACATTGAGATTGGAAGAGTCAATAACTACATCTGCTTGCGCACGGATCTCTTCTAGCTTTGCCCGTTCGCGTGAAATACCATCGACAATGCGATCTTGTCCCTGAAGCGGGTGTGGTCTACGGGTGGATTCAAATCTCTGAACGAGCGCGGTATCTGATGCATCGAGAAAGAGAAGTCGATAAGGAACTGATTGGCTCTTCAACTTCGCTAAAGCGCTGCTGAGTTCATCGAAGAACTTTCCACCACGAACATCTACAACAACTGCGAGAGCAGCATGGGTATCGAGCGCTTGCTCGGCTAACTGAGGCAGAAGAGCTGGTGGAAGGTTGTCGACTACATACCAACCAAGATCCTCTAGGGCGTGAGCAACGGTGGAGCGCCCAGCACCAGACATTCCGCTGAGTACAAGAAGCTCCTTAGTGGTCATGGTCTTTATTCTGCCTTAGCTGTCAAGTATCTCGCCGGTCTCCATATCTACGCCCGGAGTAGATAGTGATTGGAGATGGGTAAAGATGATTGAGGCAATCGTTGCTCCAATTCCAGGAGTAGATGAGAGTTCTTCAACGCTCGCCTTTCGCATCGCCGTTACTGAACCAAAGCGATCGAGAAGCGCTGCTCTGCGAGACTCCCCCAACTGAGGAATCTCATCAAGAAGTGATTCGAGCATTACCTTTGAACGACGGCTGCGGTGGAAGGTGATCGCAAATCGGTGAGCTTCATCTCTGATTCTCTGCAGTAAATACATTCCTTCACTTGTGCGCGGCAAGATCAAAGGATCTTTATCCCCTGGCATCCAAACTTCCTCTAAACGCTTCGCTAATCCACATAAGGCAACATCTGTAATCCCCAATTCATCAAGGGCGCGCTGTGCTGCACTTACCTGTGGCGCTCCACCATCGACAACGATTAACTGAGGTGGGTATGCAAACTTACTTAAGCGACCACCTGTTTCGGCAACCTCGCTCTGATTCACCTTTCTATCGGCAAGCAATCTCTTCATGCGTCGTGTGATTACTTGGTGCATTGCTCTGGTGTCATCTTGAGCGGTATCTGTATCGATAATGAATCGTCGATACTCGCTCTTCTTTGCAAGGCCATCTTCAAAGACGACCATGGAAGCTACTACTGAAGTACCTGAGATATTTGAGATGTCATAACATTCAATACGCAGCGGAGTCCGACTTAGCTGAAGCTCTTCCTCAAGTTCCAGGAGCGCCTTACCGGATACGGCAGCATCGGTCGCTCGCTTACTTAAGTACTGCACAAGGGCGTAGTGAGCATTACGTTCAACAGTCTGCAGTAGCTCAACTTTCTCACCGCGTTGAGGAACCTTGATGGAAACCTTCGCGCCTCGCAAGGATGTGAGCCACTCCTCCAGCGCAACTCGATCGATAGGTTCTTGATTCAAGAAAATCTCATGAGGGATATCGGTGGGAGCGCTCTGGCTATAGATTGAGAAGAAGAGTGATGCAACTTGATCATCACCTTCAAGTGCCTTCTCTTGATCAACAATCCAGGAACGTGAACCCTTAATAGAACCGCGTCTGACCATAAAGATTGAGCCAGCTGCGTGAAGACCTTCTTCATGGAGCGAGATGAAGTCGCCATCGAGTTCGTCGGAGAGATTTCCTTGCGTTGATCTCTGTGCCTTTTCGAAAGATTCAATCTGATCACGCAAACGAGCAGCTCTTTCGAACTCCTCCATATCGGATGCGAGCTCCATCTCTTGTCTCAGAGTTGGCAGCAAGTTCTCCATACCTTTCTCCATAAAGGAGTCGAGCTTTACTGCAATTTCGCGATGCTCTTCAGGTGTTACCCATCCAACACAAGGGGCTGCGCATTTACCTATATCCCCCAGCAAACATTGTCGCTTGCTGCGTTGAGCTCGCTGAAAATTACCTGCACTGCACGAACGAACAGGGAAAACTTTAAGAAGAACTTCGTAGGTATTTCGTAGCGCCCATGCATTTGTGTAGGGTCCAAAGTACTTCAGCCCTGGACGCTTCTCCTTGCGGGTAATGAAGATGCGTGGAAACTCATCACTCATCGAGATCGCTAAATATGGATAAGACTTGTCATCCTTAAATTGCACGTTATATGCGGGGTGGTACTGCTTAATCCATGAGAACTCGAGGGCAAGAGCTTCTAGCTCGGTTGCAACAATTGTCCAATCAACCCGAACTGCCTCGTGAACCATTCGATAGGTTTTCTGGGCAAGGTTTGATCCAAAGTAAGTGGTCAAGCGATTCTTGAGGTTCTTCGCTTTACCTACATAAATGACTTTATCGGCTCCGTTATAGAACCTGTAAACACCAGGCTCTTCAGGAATTTCACGTGGGCGGTAACTCGATGGTTCTGCCATAACTACTTCTTCGCTGGCTTTTTCTTTACTACAGTTCGATTGGTTGCAAGAACCTCTGCCAAGTACTGGCCTGTGTAACTCGCCTTTACGAGTGCAACTTCTTCAGGCGTTCCTTCGGCAACAACAGTTCCGCCACGGAATCCACCTTCAGGGCCCATATCAATAACCCAATCAGAAGATTTAATAACATCGAGATTATGTTCAATCACAATAACGGTATTTCCTGATTCAACGAGACGCTTTAAGACACCGAGTAACTTGTTTACATCTTCAAAGTGCAGCCCAGTGGTTGGCTCATCAAGGACATAGATAGTGCGACCGGTTGATCGGCGCTGAAGTTCGGTTGCTAGCTTGACTCGTTGCGCCTCACCACCGGACAAAGTCGGAGCAGATTGACCAAGTCGTACATATCCAAGCCCTACATCGCAGAGAGTCTTAAGGTAACGAGCGATTGTTGGAACAGATTCAAAGAACTCGTGGGCGATCTCGATAGGCATATCGAGAACCTGTGCGATTGTCTTACCCTTGTAATGAACTTCTAGAGTCTCCCGGTTGTAACGAGCACCATGGCAGACCTCGCATGGAACATAGACATCGGGCAGGAAGTTCATCTCAATAGTGATCGTTCCATCGCCAGAGCAATTCTCGCAGCGTCCACCCTTTACATTGAATGAGAAGCGACCTTGCTGATATCCGCGAACCTTCGCCTCAGTTGTCTCCGCAAAGAGAGCGCGGACCTTATCGAATACACCTGTATATGTTGCTGGGTTTGAACGAGGCGTACGACCGATTGGTGATTGATCAACGTGAACAACCTTGTCGAGCTGATCGATTCCCGTAACCGTTCTATGCCGACCTGGAACCAACCGCGCACCATTGAGTTTATTGGCAAGAGTTGTGTAGAGAATGTCATTAACGAGAGTCGACTTACCCGATCCCGAAACTCCGGTGACGGAGACGAAGAGACCCAGCGGAATAGAGACCTCAATATCTTTGAGGTTATTCTCTTTCGCGCCTTTGATGACAAGTTGACGCTTTGCATCGACTAGTCGACGGCTATCTGGAATCTCAATTGATCTACGACCGGAAAGGTATGCGCCAGTAATCGATTCCTCTGATGCAATCAGCTCTTCGTAAGAACCAGATACAACAACCTTGCCACCGTGTTCGCCTGCGCCTGGTCCGATATCGACAATCCAATCTGCAGTGCGAATTGTCTCTTCATCATGTTCTACAACAATCAAGGTATTTCCAAGATCGCGCAAACGAGTCAAAGTATCAATGAGGCGACGGTTATCCCTTTGATGGAGACCAATAGATGGTTCATCAAGTACGTAGAGAACACCGACAAGTCCAGATCCAATCTGTGTTGCAAGGCGAATTCGCTGCGCTTCACCACCAGAGAGGGTCGCAGCTGGTCGATCGAGAGATAAGTAATCAAGTCCAACGTCGAGCAAGAATCCAAGTCGCGCATGAACTTCCTTCATTACTCGTTCTGCAATCTGAGCTTCACGCTTATTGAGAGTGACCTCTTTAAGGAAGGCAGCACAATCATCAATGGAGAGTGCGCAGACTTCCGCAATACTCTTTCCGCCAAGTGTCACAGCGAGAACTTCTGGCTTTAAGCGCGCACCATTACATGTAGGACAAGGTGTCTCGCGCATATAAGCCTCGTATTTGTCACGGCTGTAATCGCTATCAGTCTCTGAATGGCGGCGATGAATAAATGGAACAACACCTTCAAACCCAGTTGAGTAATTGCGAACTCGACCGTAGCGATTCTTGTATTTAACATGAACTTCGTAATCGAAGCCGTTGATAATCGCTTCCTTAGCCTTGACAGAAAGCTTCTTCCAAGGGTTATCCATTGAGAATTTAAGTTCAGTTGCAAGTGCTTCCAATAAGCGCAAGAAATATTCGGATGATTGACCACCGGCCCATGGTGCAATCGCACCTTCATTTATCGAGATTGAATCATCAGGAATGATGAGATCTTCATCGACCTCAAGCTTTGTGCCGATACCTGAACATTCAGGACAAGCACCAAAGGGTGAGTTAAATGAGAACGATCGTGGCTCAAGCTCTTCAAAGGAGAGATTGCAATCGTGGCAAGCTAGATGCTCGCTATAGGTGTGTTCCTTCTCCCCTGTCTTGGCGTCGACAAAGTCGAGAAGAACTAAACCATTTCCCAATTTAAGAGCGGTTTCAATTGAATCTGTGAGTCGTGATTTGCTCTCAGCTTTCGCAGTAAGGCGATCGATGACGACTTCAATGGTGTGCTTCTCTTGCTTCTTAAGTTTTGGCGGTTCGGTGAGGGTGATGATCTCGCCATCAACGCGTGCACGTGAATATCCCTGGGTAACGAGCTCTGCGAATAGTTCGACGAACTCGCCTTTTCGTTCTCGGATAACCGGTGCCATTACTTGAAACTTAGTTGTTGCCGGCATTGTCAAAATCTGATCAACGATTTGCTGTGGGCTCTGTCGTGATACAGCTTTCTTACAATTAGGACAATGCGGTCTGCCGGCGCGAGCGAAGAGCAATCTAAAGTAATCGTAAACCTCGGTAATTGTTCCTACAGTTGAGCGAGGGTTACGGTTCGTTGATTTCTGATCAATAGAAACGGCCGGAGATAAACCTTCAATGAAATCAACATCAGGCTTATCCATCTGACCTAAGAATTGACGGGCATAAGCCGAAAGTGATTCCACATAACGACGTTGACCTTCAGCGAAGATTGTGTCGAATGCAAGGCTCGACTTTCCAGAACCTGATAAACCGGTAAAGACGATCAGGGCATCGCGTGGAAGTTCGATTGAGACATCTTTAAGGTTATGCTCGCGAGCACCGCGAACGACTAACTTATCGATGCTCATGTGCCAGCCTCATCCATTCCACGAAGCTCACGCTTCAACTCTTTTAGCTCATCTCGAAGTCGACCAGCAAGCTCAAATTGAAGTTGATCTGCCGCACTTCTCATCTGTTCGGTGAGGGAGCCTATCAATGCAATTAACTCTTGGCGCGGCATAGATTCATTCGATTTATGAGCAAAGGGCAGAGCGGTAGAAGATTTCTTCCCCTTAAGGGCAGCCAGAATGTCATCTGTATCGTCGCTCTCTTGGGCGATGAGGTCAGTGATATCTGAGATCTTCTTGCGTAGCGGTTGTGGGTCAACTCCACGCTCTAAGTTGTAGGCGACCTGCTTTGCACGGCGACGGTTAGTCTCATCAATCGCCTTTGTCATCGCAGCAGTCATATTGTCGGCATACATATGGACTTCACCCGAAACATTTCGAGCGGCTCGTCCAATAGTCTGAATTAACGATGTTGCAGAACGCAGGAAGCCCTCTTTATCGGCATCGAGAATTGCAACGAGTGA
The DNA here is from genome assembly GCA_044239085.1 of Candidatus Planktophila sp. Classification (GTDB taxonomy): domain Bacteria; phylum Actinomycetota; class Actinomycetes; order Nanopelagicales; family Nanopelagicaceae; genus Planktophila. Next base: position 9,149 of record JBIICC010000006.1, on the reverse strand, counting down.
AACTTCAGGAAGATCGAGACCTTCGCGGAGCAAGTTGATTCCAATAAGAACGTCGTATTCACCCATGCGAAGTTCACGCAGGAGCTCGACTCTTCGCAAGGTATCAACTTCTGAGTGCAGGTAGCGAACCTTTACTCCGCGCTCTTGCAGATAATCGGTGAGATCTTCAGACATCTTCTTTGTCAGAGTTGTCACCAGAACGCGTTCATTCTTTTCAGCGCGGATATTGATCTCATGTAGGAGATCATCAATCTGACCCTTAATTGGCTTAATGATGATTTGAGGATCGACTAGCCCAGTCGGACGAATGACTTGCTCGACAACATCTCCCCCAACTTTTTCCAGCTCATACTTTCCGGGAGTTGCAGATAGATAAATCTTCTGGCCTGTGCGCTCTAAGAATTCGGGCCACTTCAGAGGTCGATTATCGAGTGCGCTTGGAAGACGGAATCCATGCTCTACCAACGTGCGCTTACGCGATGCATCGCCTTCAAACATCGCACCAATTTGTGGCACGGTAACGTGGCTTTCATCGATTACAACGAGAAAGTCTTCAGGAAAATAATCAAGGAGACAGTTTGGAGCAGAACCAGGTTCGCGACCATCGAGATGGCGTGAGTAGTTCTCGATTCCTGAACAGAAACCAAGTTGTTCCATCATTTCGAGATCGAAGGTTGTGCGCATACGTAGACGCTGCTCTTCAAGCAACTTCCCCTGCTTGGTAAAGAGGTTGAGTTGAACCTGGAGCTCATCTTGTATATCAGACATCGCACGCTTCATCGTCTCAGGTCCTGCCGCGTAGTGCGTTGCGGGGAAAATGTAGATCTCAGTCTCATCGTGGACTATCTCGCCAGTAAGCGGGTTGAGAGTCATGATCTTCTCAATCTCGTCACCGAACATCTCGATGCGCACAGCGAGTTCTTCATACATCGGAATGATTTCAACGGTATCTCCGCGTACACGGAAAGTTCCACGCTCGAAGGCCATATCGTTTCTCTTATATTGAACATCGACAAATTTGCGCAGAAGTGCGTTCCGTTCGATTTCATCGCCGACCTTGAGTCGAATCATTCGATCGATGTACTCCTGTGGAGTCCCAAGTCCATAGATACAAGAGACTGTGGCAACGACAATGACGTCGCGACGCGTTAAGAGTGAGTTGGTTGCAGAGTGGCGCAGACGCTCAACCTCATCGTTAACGCTTGAATCCTTCTCAATGAAGGTATCGGTCTGCGGAACGTAGGCCTCTGGTTGGTAGTAGTCGTAGTAAGAGACAAAGTATTCAACTGCATTGTTGGGCAGAAGTTCACGGAACTCATTGGCGAGCTGTGCAGCTAAAGTTTTATTGGGAGCTAAGACAAGTGTTGGTCGCTGCAGACGCTCGATAAGCCAAGCAGTGGTCGCAGATTTACCTGTACCAGTAGCTCCAAGGAGAACAACATCCTGTTCTCCGGCGGTGATTCTTCTGGCAATCTCTTCAATTGCAGCTGGCTGATCGCCTGCAGGTATGTAATCACTGATAACTTCAAAAGGTGCGACTTTTCGCTGGAGATCAGTTACGGGGCGCACAGAGTTAGCCTAGCGATAGTGGTAGGAGAACGCTCTCCCAGAGATTTTCCACCTGACGCAATAGGGAATCTTCATCGCCATCGTTACGTATAACGCTATCTGCGATAGCTTCACGGGATTCTTGAGAGGCTTGAGCTGCCATACGCTTCTCTATTTGAGAGATATAGAGCCCTCTCTTCAAAAGTCTTGATGTGCGAAGTTCAATATCGGCTTCAACGGTAATGATGTAATCAAACTTCTCGGCTGCATCTGTCTCCGCAAGGAGTGGAATCTCATAGATAAGAATGTCATCGTGCTCTAGATCTTCAACAACTTCAGCAAAAGTTGCCTGAACCCGTGGATGAATAATCTTCTCTAAATCCTTACGAGCAGCCTCATCGCTAAAGACAATCTCAGCTAACTTCTTTCGATCAATATCTCCATTGAGGATGATGTCATCACCGAAGCGAAGTAAGACCTCAGCAAAGCCATCTGATCCCCGCTCAATAGCCATACGTGCCAATTGATCGGCATCAACAACAAGGGCGCCAAGTTCGGCGAAGTTCTGCGCGACTGTAGATTTCCCAGCACCGATTCCACCAGTGAGCGCGACTACCAACATGTCCCCACTCTACCTTTTCTGACCGCAGAAGCTGTTGTTGCAGGTTTTTGGCAAAGAAAAATCCGGTTGGGCTACGCGAGGTTAAGGAGCAGCTCGCGGCCCAGCCGGATTTTTCGTACTAATTATTCAGCAACAACAGCAGCTTCTTCAGCTACCTTCGCTTCTGCCTTCTGCTTCTTGTGTGCAAGGAAGCGCTCTTGAGCAACAGCGTATTGACGCTCCCACTCTTCGCGCTGTGAATCGAAGCCTGGCTTCCACTCTTGAGTATCTGCATCGAAACCTTCTGGGTAGATGAAGTTACCTTCTGCATCATAGCGAGCAGACATTCCGTATTGAGTTGGATCAAATGCTTCGATTTCCACTTCCTGGCCCTCATTAGCTTGCTTGAGTGACAAGGAGATACGACGACGCTCTAGATCGATATCGATAATCTTTACGAAGAGTTCGTCATCTACTGCAACAACCTGCTCTGGAATTTCAACGTGGCGTTCTGCAAGCTCTGAGATGTGAACAAGTCCTTCGATTCCTTCATGGACACGAATAAATGCACCGAAAGGAACGAGCTTTGTTACGACACCTGGCACAACAGTGTTGATTGTGTGGGTGCGAGCAAATGCTTGCCATGGGTCTTCTTGAGTTGCCTTAAGAGAGAGTGAGACACGCTCGCGCTCGAAATCAACTTCGAGAACTTCCACAGTTACTTCATCTCCAACTTCAACAACTTCACCTGGGTGATCGATGTGCTTCCATGAGAGCTCTGAAACGTGGACGAGACCGTCTACGCCACCGAGGTCAACGAATGCACCGAAGTTAACGATTGATGAGACAACGCCTGTACGAACCTGACCCTTTTGTAGCTGGTTAAGGAATTCAGTACGTGACTGCGACTGTGTCTGCTCGAGGAATGCGCGACGTGAAAGAACAACATTGTTACGGTTCTTATCAAGTTCGATAATGCGAGCTTCAACCTGCTTACCGATGTAAGGAGTGAGATCGCGTACTCGACGCATTTCAACAAGTGATGCTGGCAAGAAGCCACGTAGACCGATATCTACGATGAGTCCGCCCTTTACAACTTCAATAACTGTTCCAACGACAACTTCGTCGCGCTCCTTCTTGCCTTCAATCTCGCCCCAAGCACGCTCGTACTGAGCACGCTTCTTGGAGAGGATAAGGCGACCTTCTTTATCTTCCTTCTGAAGAACAAGAGCTTCTACACGATCTCCGACCTTAACGATGTCGTTTGGATCTGCATCATGACGGATTGAAAGTTCGCGTGATGGAATTACGCCTTCTGTCTTATAACCAACATCAAGGAGTACTTCTTCGCGATCAATTTGTACAACTGTACCTACGACGAGATCTCCGTCGCTGAAATTTCTGATTGTTCCTTCGATTGCGGCTAAGAAATCTTCCGCTGATCCAATGTCATTTATTGCAATTTGTGTAGTCAAGGTGCTCCGTAGGGATAGAAAGTAGTAGGGATAAGGACTGGGCAAGAATACGCGTGAGGGTGAATTACAGGCAAATCCCCGCATATAGAAGGTGCTCGAGCAATAGAATTTCACTGTTATGAAGAGATATGCAGAGTTATTCCGAATCCCGAATGTCTGGGTCTTAGCTCTTGCATGTTTTCCGGCCCGCGTCGCCTATGGAATGGTCGCACTCTCAATCTTCTTTAAAGTAGAGCAGTCGACGGGTTCAATCTCTGTTGCTGGTCTTGCTATCGGTCTCAACGCATTATCGAGTTCGCTCACCGCAGGTATTCGCGGATCGATTATGGATAAGTACGGTCAGACATGGCCGCTTCGAATTATGGTTCCTGGATATGCGCTGATGGCATTTGCTCTCAATGCATCGGATTCAAAGACTCAGATGCTGGTTCTCGCATTTGTCATGGGGTTGAGCGCTCCCCCAATTAATTTATCTATACGCCCCTTATGGAAAATTGTTGTTCCACCTGATTTCTTAAGAACAGCATATGCAGTTGATACAGCAATAATGTCGGCTGCCCAAGTTGTAGGGCCTGTTATCGCAACCTCTGTTGCACTCTCAGCGCATCCTGATTTGCCACTCAACGTTGTTGGTGCACTAATGCTCATTGGTGGCGGAGCGCTAGCAATTACAAAAGTTTCACGTAGCTGGATCCCTGAGAAGAAAGATGCCGACTATCTTCCGCTCTGGAGACATAAACCTCTGCAACTATTGATGATTGAAGGGTGTTTCATTGGTTTTGGTTGGGGCGTCTTTGATGTAGCTATTCCAGCATTTACAACAATTGAGAAGGTTCCGCACCTGACGGCCTGGATCTTTGCTGCGATGGGAATCTCTACCATCGTAGGTGGCTTGCTCGCTGGGTTAGTTTCAAAACGCACCTCATCTCTGCGTGCAATGCGCAGAACTTATCTTGCTTGGTTCTTGGTTTCGATTCCAATCGCATTTACTCATCCTGGTTGGACAATGATTATCGCAAGCGCGCTCTTAGGTTTTGTAGGCGGAGCGATTCAAGTTTTCTATTGGGAAGTTATGGAAGCCATTCGTCCGAAAGGTTCGCCTACTGCAATGATGGGTTGGCTCTGGACTGTTGAAGGAACTTTGATGGCATTCGGGTCTGCTGTAGGTGGTGTCATCTCAGAGAAGATCTCCCCATCATTTGCTCTCAGCATCACAACGGCAAGTATCGGAGTTGGTTTCATTATTCTTGGTGTCGGCAGAAAACGTCTCTCAGCTGCAGATAAATTGCCAACAGATGAAGAAGATTTAGCGGCAATGGAAGATAACTCTCCGACTACTCGCTAGTGTGCGGCTTCGTTCCAGCTCTTACCGACACCGACTGATACATCGAGTGGTGCTTTAAGTGGGTAAGCACTACCCATCTGAGTGCGAACAAGTTGAGAGACTTCATCAATTTCTGCAGTCACAACTTCCAGAATCAATTCATCGTGAACCTGCAATAAGAGTCGGGATTTGAACTTACCTGCAACTAGCGCTGCTTGAACATTGAGCATCGCTTGTTTGATGATGTCAGCTGCCGATCCTTGAATCGGAGCATTAAGTGCCATGCGTTCTGCAACTTCCCTGCGTTGTCGGTTGTCGTGCATCAGATCAGGAAGGTAGCGACGACGCCCCATAACGGTCTCTGTATACCCAACTTTGCGAGCATCAATCACGACAGTCTTTAAGTAATCGCGGATTCCGCCGAATCGTTCAAAGTATTTATCCATTAAATCTTGCGCCTCAGGTGGAGTTAAATCCAACTGAACAGCCAGTCCATATGAACTTAAACCATATGCAAGGCCATAAGACATCGCCTTAATCTGTCTACGCATCTCGGGATCAACTTCGGCAGGCTTTACCCCAAATACTTCAGCGGCAACGGTTGCATGTAGATCTTCGCCGGATTCAAAGGCCTTCAATAAATGTGCATCGTGAGAGAGGTGAGCCATGATGCGCATCTCAATCTGGCTGTAATCAGCGGTCAGGAGTGCGTCATACCCGCTGCCCGCAATAAAACATTCACGGATCTTTCTTCCTTCTTCTGTGCGTACAGGAATGTTCTGTAAGTTTGGACCTACGGATGAGAGACGCCCAGTAGCCGCAACTGTCTGAGCAAAGTGGGTATGGATTCTCTTATCCTTCTGAATCTCAACCAGCAGTCCTTCAATAGTTGTTGCAAGCTTCTTCGTCTCTCGGATTCGCAAGAGCGCTGCAAGTACAGGATGGCCACTCTTCTCAAAGAGCCAATTAAGTGCATCGGCATCAGTTGTGTATCCGGTCTTAATCTTCTTTGTCTTAGGCAAGCCCAACTCTTCAAAGAGAACAACTTGAAGTTGCTTAGGCGATGCCACATTAAATTCATGGCCAGCAGCATCATGGGCGCTCTTAGTCTCGCGCTTAACTTCAGCTTCGAAGAATGCGGCAAGGCTTTCAAGTTCTTTCTTATCAACTGCGATTCCGCGGTTCTCCATGATTGCCAAGAGGTCTGCAATCGGAAGTTCGAGTTTGTTGTAAAGGTCTGCTAAGCCTCGATCTGCAAGCTCCTTCTCTAGCGAATCCTTAAGGCCAAAGAGTGAAGTTGCAGTTGTGAGAAGTAGCTGCGCAGGTGATGATTGATCTAACTGACTTCCATCGCCGTAACGTTCAAGCAAATCTGAAACTTCTTGAGCACGAACGCCAGGATTAATCAGGTATGCGGCGAGTGAAGTATCAAATACAACGCCGGCAAGTACGCCTTCGCGTGCAACCGCTTTTCCATCATGTGCAATCTTTGCCACCTTTGAGTCAGATGCCCAAGAGCCCATCTCTGCTGAGTGAACCAAGTAAGCGGTGCCTTTACTTAACGCCACTGCATAGCGATGTACTTTATCTTCAAGTAGCTCGTAAGCAATCGAGATATGACCCTTATGGTCTGCAATCTTCTTATCTAACTCTGCAGGAGTCAGGACAGCAGATTCGATATCTGATCCAAAGAGAGAGAACTCTGGTTCTGCACTCTTCTCGCCCTTAGAACTCTTAACTGGCGCTTTCTCCGAGGAGATCACTTTGAGGCGTTCCTTTAACGTCTTAAATTCCAATTGTTCAAAGAGGGATGTGAGATCTGATTCTGCTACTCCGCTCCAGGCAAGTGCATCAATCGTGAAATCCATGGGTACATCGTGAAGTAATTGCGTTAACTTGCGATTAAGTTTTACATTCTCAACATTTGCCCGAAGTGATTCGCCTACCTTGCCCGGAATCTTCTCCACATTTTCAAAGAGCGCATCCAGTGATCCATATTCGATAACCCATTTAGCCGCAGTCTTCTCGCCGACGCCGGGAATCGATGGCAAGTTATCGCTGGGATCTCCGCGAAGAGCTGCGTAATCTGGGTACTTCTCAGGAGACATTCCATATTTCTCTTGCACTGCATTCGGCGTCATTCGTGCCATCTCGCTTACGCCGCGCTTTGGATAGAGGACCGTTGTTTGATCTGTAACTAACTGGAAGCTATCCCTGTCCCCAGTACAAATGAGAACCTCAGCGCCTTCACTCTCGGCTCGCTTAGTAATGGTCGCGATGATGTCATCTGCTTCAAAACCTTCTATTTCGAATTGGCTAATGCCAAAACCTTTCACGAGCTCGTGAAGGAAAGACATCTGCGATCTAAATTCATCAGGCGTTTTCGCTCTAGTGGCTTTGTATTCCGGGAATAGCTCAGTACGGAAAGTCTTGCGCGAGACATCGAATGCGACAGCTACATGGGTTGGCTTCTCATCCTTGAGCAGCGAGATGAGCATCGTCGCAAAGCCATAAATCGCATTTGTATGTTGGCCTTGTGCAGTAGTGAAGTTCTCTGCAGGTAGGGCGAAGAAGGCTCGATATGCCATTGAATGGCCATCGATTAGTAGCAATCTCTTCAGTGCCATGGCGTCATCCTAGAGAAGTACTCGTTAACAAGTTACTATTTCGAACTATGACGCAGCCAGAAAATACCCCGAACTATTTAGAGTTAATTCGTGAACGTGGAAGTGGTGCCCTAGATAAGAAGATGGGGATCGAGATTTTGGAGGCATCCCCGCAACGCTTAGTTGGACGAATGCCAGTTGAGGGAAATACCCAACCAATCGGATTGCTACACGGTGGTGCGAGCGTTGTGCTTGCCGAGTCTTTGGGCTCTGTTGGAACGCAACTTCACGCCGGTCCGAATCGCAAAATTGTTGGAGTCGACATTAATGCCACACATCACAAATCAGCGACGTCAGGTTTTGTTACTGGGGTTGCAACAGCGGTCTCATTGGGCAAGACCCTGTGCTCCTATGAAATTGTGATCACAAATGAGGCCGGTCAAAGAACCTGTACCGCTCGGATTACCTGCCTGATCCTTGCCGAGGCCTCGCCCCGTTAGTTAAGGTTAGCCACCGAGCAAGAGCAATCTGCATCCGAAGAAAGATGCATTTATGAATTAAGAACAAGAAGAAGATGTGGAGTGCGACTTGAATTTTGCAAGCAAGAAGATGAGTGCGCGCTTCATCCTCTCCTTAATCACCGTGCTAAGTGCGGCAGCCGGATTCTCTTCAATTGCTGCGCCTGCACACGCTGCTGATAAACCAACCAAGCTGTACGGATTCGTAACTGATTCAACCGAACAACCGATTGCCGGAGTGGGCATATCTATTCAAGGTCCAGATGGCTTTAGCGCTGAGATTAAAACCGATTCACTTGGTGCTTGGGAAGTTCTTATTCCAACTAAGGGAACATATAGCGCGACTATCAATGAAGGCGATCTTCCTGCTGGGCAAGCGCTAACCGATCCAACAAAAGCAACCGTCAAGGCAAATGTTTTCATGCTTGGAGTGGAGCTCCGACTTCTCTTTCCAGTAGGACCAGGAGTTGAGAAAGCCACGATGCTGGAACGTTCGGCTCAGTTAACGGTCGATGGATTAATTCTGGGACTGATCATTGCACTAGCCGCCTTGGGGCTTAACCTAATTTTTGGAACGACCGGGCTAACAAACTTTGCCCACGGTGAGATTTTAACCTTTGCCGGTCTGCTTACCTATTACTTCAGCGCGATAGCCAAACTGCCAGTTCTTTTAGCCGCACCTATTGCAGTAATACTCAGTGCATTCATTTCAGGATATTTGCAAGATAAATACCTATGGAAGCCGTTGCGTAAACGTGGAACCGGATTGATTGCAATGCTGGTTGTCTCAATTGGCTTTGCAATCTTTTTGCGCTATTTCTTCCTTTTCCTCTTTGGTGGAGATACACGGCAACTTCCACAGTATGCAGGTCAGGCTGGGCTCGAACTTGGACTCGTCAGCATCACTCCAAAATCAATTTTGACAACGGTTATTGGAATTGGATTTATTGTCTTTGCAACGTTGTGGCTCCTTCGCACCCGAATGGGTAAAGCGAGCAGGGCTGTTGCAGATAATCCTGCTTTAGCTTCAGCTTCCGGAATTGATGTACAAAAAGTGATTCGCGCGGTGTGGATCTT
>JBIICC010000035.1:0-9662 GCA_044239085.1 Candidatus Planktophila sp. | reverse complement strand
ATGGGGCTGGTTCTTCTCCCGAATCGTAGACAGCAACAATTGCTGGGTGATTAAGACCAGCAGCAGCTTTTGCCTCTTTCCTAAATCGCGCAACAAATGATGGGTCTTTAGCAAGATCGCTACGAAGAATCTTGATTGCAACTTCGCGTGAGAGGCGCTGATCTGATGCGATGTAGACATCGGCCATTCCGCCCGTGCCGATCATTTCGCCGAGAAGGTAGCGGCCGCCCAGTAGTGAGTTCATCATTGCGCGGCTCCGATCTTTACTAACTCTTCTTCATTTGTTTCAATCAGATCGGCGATAACTACAGTCACGTTATCAGGTGCACCATTTACATATGTAGCATCGATCAGCGCATCAACTACCTTCTGACGTTCCTTGCCCTTGAGAATTGATTTAATCTCCTTCTCGGTAAGGACAGAGCTCAAGCCATCGCTACAAAGAAGGTATCTATCTCCTGCCTTCCCATCGAGAATCAAGAGCGGAGCGCTGGAAATTCCTTCACCCATTAACACTTGGGTTAAGACAGAGCGCTGAGGGTGGGTTGCAATATCTGATTGAGAAATTGCACCTTGATTTAAAAGCTCTTGGATAACAGTGTGATCTTGAGTCAGCTGTTCTAGTGAACTTCCACGCAGACGATAAGCGCGTGAGTCACCAATATGCAGAAGGCAGATTCGTTCGCCACTAATAAAGAGAGATGTGAGCGTTGTTCCCATTCCAGAGAGCTGGGGATTCTCATCTGATTCACTCTTTAACTGTAGATCAATTGAATCAAGTGAATTGCTGAAGATATCTTCAGCTGAATCAGAATCAATCTCGGGATTGCAAATAACGGATGAAATCTCTTCTAACTTTGTGATTGCAATTTTTGATGCAACTTCACCGGCAGCATGACCGCCCATTCCATCTGCAACTGCAATAACTTGTCCTGAAGTAAGGGCGCTATCTTCATTACCTTTTCGTTGTAACCCGACAGCAGAACGAGCCGATGTCGTGAAGAAGAGCTGAGCCATAGGGTAAGAGTAATCTCTTTGCTACCCTCGGTCTCATGCTGATCTACGCGCACAGAGGGGCAAGTGCCGATTTTCCGGAACTCACCCTCGCTGCCTATGAAGGTGCAATCGCACAAGGCGCCGATGGCTTTGAGTGCGACCTTCGAATCACTAAGGATGAAGTTCCAGTCCTGTGGCATAACGCATCAATGCTGGAGCGAGCAGGAAATGATGGACTGATTTCAGAGATGACATTTGCAGAAGTTTCTCGTGCTTACCCCCAAGTACTTACTCTCGATGCTTTTCTGGATTTCGCAATTAAATCGAAGAAAGCAATTCTTGTAGAGACGAAACATCCAGTCTTAAGTGGTAACCGTGTTGAAGAGTTATTGGTAGATGCGTTGGTAGAGAAAAATGTACTTTCAAAGATTTCAGTTTCAATCATGTCCTTTAGCTGGAGCGCCATTGAAAAAGTTAAAAGACTTAACCCCGATATTCCTACAACTCTTCTCTTGCATAAACACACTCCTTGGTTTCAAATCAAGTATTCATCAGCGCCTGCAATCGGCCCCGAGATTGATCACCTACGGGCAGAGCCCATCAGAGCGAAGAGAATTCAAGAGCTAGGCAGATCGCTCAATGTATGGACGGTCGATGAAGATTCCGATATCAAACTCTGTCAGCGCTTAGGCGTAGATATTCTGATTACAAATAAGCCGGCGCATGCACGTGAAGTACTCCGGTACCCTTAACCAGTGAGCAGCGCAGAGAGCCATACATTCGCCTACTTGGGGCCAGTTGGCACATTTACCCAAGCCGCTCTCAAAAAATTAACGTGCGATAGCGATATCACTATTCCTTATGCAAATGTCACTGCTGTTTTAGATGCTGTTCGCTCTGGCGAAGCAGATTATGCACTTGTTCCCATCGAGAACTCTGTCGAAGGTGTTGTTGCGCGCACGCTCGATGAATTAGCTACTGGCGATCCTTTAGTAATTGCTCAAGAGGTAACACTTCCTGTGACATTTGCACTAATGGTGCAGGAAGGCAAAAGAGAGATTAAGCGAATTGGAACTCATCCTCACGCAGAATCACAGTGCCGAGCATTTATCGCCAAGAACTATCCTCATGCAGAGATTGTTCCAATGAGTTCGACTTCAGCTGCCGCTGAAGCAGTTGGTAAAGGCGATCTCGATGCTGCGATTGCATCTGCAGTAGCTGCTGAGCATTTCAGCCTTCAGATAATTGCAGACAATATTGGTGATAACTCTGGCGCCGTGACCCGATTTATTGCGGCTCAAAAGCCAGGATGGATGCCAGAACCGACCGGACATGACCGCACCTCGATGGCGGTCTTTATCGATATCGATCATGCGGGAGCGCTCCTAGAAATCCTGCAGGTCTTTGCAAAGCACAATGTAAACCTGACATTCATCCAGTCACGTCCAACAGGTCGCGAGCTTGGTCACTACCATTTCATCATTGATGTTGAAGGTCATATCAAAGATGCTCCAGTTGGAAAATCAATTGAGGAACTTAAAGTGATCTGTGATGACATTAGATTCTTAGGTTCATACCCACGAGAGGTGCGCTCATGATTGATATCAAATTCCTTCGCGAGAACCCTGACGTAGTTCGTGCATCTCAAAAGGGGCGCGGCGAGAATGTGGAACTTGTTGATCAAATTTTGGCTATTGATGAAGTAAAGCGCGCTGCAGTTTCAGAGTTTGAAACGCTGCGCCAAGAGCAGAATGTTCTCTCTAAGAGCGTTGGTGCTGCTAAAGGTGACGAGAAGACCGCTCTACTTGAGAATGCAAAGGCGCTCGCAGATAAGGTAAAGGCTGCTGATTCCAAGCGTTCTGCAATTGAAGAAGAAGCCAAGCAGTTACTTCTGCAGCTCTCAAACTTGTTAGATACTGAAGCGCCTATTGGTGGAGAAGAAGATTTTGTCATCATTGAACATATCGGCACTCCACGCGATTTTGCTAAAGATGGTTTTGAACCAAAAGATCATGTAGAACTTGGAAAGTTACTTGGAGCAATCGACACCGAGCGCGGAGCAAAAGTTGCTGGATCTCGCTCTTATTATTTAACTGGCGTGGGCGCCCTTCTTGAATTTGCACTCGTTAACTATGCGATTCAAAGCGCGCTTAAGAATGGTTTTACTCCGGTTATTCCACCCGTACTTGTAAACCCAGCTGCGATGGAAGGAACAGGCTTTCTTGGACAAGCCGCCGAAAACGTTTATCGGATTGAGAAAGATGATGTCTATCTAGTTGGCACATCAGAAGTACCGCTGGCTGCAATGCATATGGATGAGATCTTGCCTGCAGATAAATTGCCACTTCGATATGCAGGTTACTCATCCTGTTTCCGCCGCGAAGCTGGAACATATGGGAAAGATACTCGCGGAATTATTCGTGTTCACCAATTCGATAAAGTTGAGATGTTCACTTTCTGTAAGCCAGAAGATGCGAAGGCAGAGCATGCACGCCTTCTGCAATGGGAGAAGGATTTCCTCACTGGGATGGAGATTCCATTCCGCGTAATCGATGTTGCATCTGGCGATCTCGGATCTTCTGCGACTCGTAAATTTGATATTGAGGCGTGGATTCCTACACAGGGTGCATATAGAGAGGTAACAAGTACTTCTAACTGCACCGAATTCCAGGCTCGCAGACTCAATATTCGCTACAAGGATTCAGAAGGAACAAAGGCTCTTGCAACACTTAATGGAACTCTCGTTGCAATCCCACGCATGATTGTCGCAATCCTTGAAAATCACCAGAATGCAGATGGAACAGTGAACGTTCCCGCTGCACTGCAGCCATTTCTGGGTATGAAGAAATTCGAGCTTGCGTGAGCGTTCAAGAAAATTTGCAGCGACGCCCCAAATTAATCGCATCTGACTTAGATGGCACAATCGTCGCTCATTACGGGGACATTACTCAGCGCACTATCGATGCATTTAGAAAAGCGCATTCAATGGGCGTCGAGATTTTCTTCGTAACAGGGCGTCCACCACGATGGATGCCAGAGATTAAAGAAGCATTTGGAATCGGCAAGGCAATCTGCGGAAATGGCGCAATGCTCTACGACTTACATAATGACAAGGTTTTGGAAGAGTGGCTCATTGATGCAGATGTGGCACTTGAATCTGTGAAACGACTGCGCAAAGCAATCCCAGAAATTTCATTTGCCGTTGAAGCCCATAATTATTTCCATCGCGAAAAGATTTATATCCCTCGCTGGGATGTAGGACTTGATAATGTTGGTGTCGATCAGATTGAAGAAGTGCTTACTTCTCCGGCCCTCAAGATCTTGGCTCGTTGTTCACAACAAGAGTTAACATCCGATGAGATGCTTGCAATTGCACAAGTTGAGCTAGATGGATTAGCGACAGTTACACATTCAAATCCACATGACTCACTTCTAGAAATTTCAGCGCTAGGTGTTTCTAAGGGAATGACTCTTGCAAAGATGGCCGGACGCTTAGGTATTGATGCATCCGATTGCGTTTCATTTGGAGATAATCCAAATGATTTCTCAATGCTTGAATGGTGTGGTCGATCTTTTGCGATGGCAGATGGCCATCCTGATGGACCAAAATATGCAAAGGGCGTAGCTGGTCCATGTGAAGAAGATGGTGTTGCAATAATTATTGAGCAGTTGCTAGAACTTCCCGCTTAATTAGTCAGCGATTTTTCCAGAAGGCCACTTTCGGGTAATCTCTCCCACGGAGGACTCGCATAGCGGCCGAGTGCACCGGTCTTGAAAACCGGCAAGGGAAACCTTCGTGGGTTCAAATCCCACGTCCTCCGCTCTAAGACGAAACCCGCCTCATAATGTGAGGCGGGTTTCGCATTTCATGGCCACTTTCGTCAGGGGCGATGGAGTAGTTGTGGCTGACTTCATAAGGCCAATGCGGGCAACCACCTAGCGACTTTGAGCCCAGAAGCGCACACTTCTCTCATTAGTTCTTGTTAGTTAAAGCTAGGGGAGCACACATGTCCGGAGTCTTTTCTCCAACACGCGCCAAGATTAAAGAGCGCACGCTGCGCACAGATAAATGGTGGCTCGAGCCAGCAATTACATTTGGCGTTCTATTTTCATTTGTAATTTATGCAACCTTCCGCGCATTTGAAGGAGCGAATTACTACAAGGATCACTTAATCTCCCCGTTCTATTCACCATGTTTATCTGAAGCATGTATTCCTGAGGCAACTCTCTTCGGTTGGACTCCAGTAAGTGCGCAAATCTTTAACTTTGCACTTTCACCAGCTCTTATCATTTTGATCTTCCCACTTGGTTTCCGTATGACTTGCTACTACTACCGCAAGGCTTACTACCGTGCTTTCTGGTTGTCACCTCCTGCATGTGCAGTTGCAGAGCCACATACAAAGTACACAGGTGAAACTCGCGCACCACTTATCTTGCAGAATGCGCACCGCTGGTTCTTCTACGCAGGTCTCGTCTTCAACGTAATCCTTACTTACGATGCGGTTCTCGCCTTTAAGGGCGTTGATGGCGATTGGGGACATATGAGCGTCGGAACTCTTGTCCTGATTGCAAGCGCAACAATGCTCTGGCTCTACTCACTTTCATGCCACACATGTCGCCACACAGTTGGTGGAAGACTTAAGCACTTCTCGAAGCACCCTGTTCGTTACAAGCTATGGACAACAGTTTCTTCACTCAATCATTACCACCAGCAATTTGCGTGGTTCTCGCTTGCAGCAGTTGCATTTGCCGATATCTACGTTCGCCAAGTTGCAACTGGCGCCTGGACCAACTTCTACTTCTTCTAAAGGATGCCAAGAATGACTCTAGAAAGACATAAATACGACGTCCTTATTATTGGCGCAGGTGGTGCAGGTTTACGTGCAGCAGTTGAAGCTCGTGAAGCTGGTTTAAGCGTTGCAATCATCTGTAAGTCTTTATTCGGCAAGGCCCACACTGTTATGGCAGAAGGTGGAGCCGCAGCATCGATGGGTAACGTCAATGACAATGACAATTGGATGGTTCACTTCCGCGACACAATGCGCGGTGGAAAGTTCCTTAATCACTACCGCATGGCAGAACTACATGCGAAAGAAGCTCCAGATCGCATCTGGGAGCTAGAAACTTGGGGCGCTCTCTTTGATCGCACCAAAGAAGGAAAGATTTCACAACGTAACTTCGGCGGACATGAATACCCACGCCTTGCACACGTTGGAGATCGCACCGGTCTAGAACTCATTCGCACAATGCAGCAGAAGATTGTTGCGCTCCAGCAGAAAGATGGTCGCGAATTTGGCGACATGGAGAGCAAGATGAAGGTTTATGCGGAGTGCACCATTACAGAGATTCTCAAAGAGAATGGAAAGATCTCTGGCGCATATGGTTACTGGCGCGAATCTGGAGAAGAAGTTCTCTTTGAAGCACCAGCAATTGTTATTGCAACAGGTGGCGTCGGTAAGACATTTAAAATTACCTCTAACTCTTGGGAAGGTACTGGCGATGGCCATGCGCTTGCACTGAAAGCTGGAGCAAACCTTGTCGATATGGAGTTCTTGCAATTCCACCCAACAGGAATGGTTTGGCCACCATCAGTTCGCGGAATTCTCGTAACAGAATCTGTTCGTGGTGAAGGTGGAATTCTTACCAACTCACTCAATGAGCGCTTTATGTTTAAGTACATCCCAGATGTATTTAAGGATAAGTACGCAGATAACGAAGCAGAAGCCGATCGTTGGTATGAAGATCAGGACAACAACCGTCGTCCGCCAGAACTTCTTCCACGTGATGAAGTTGCGCGTGCGATTAACTCTGAAGTTAAGGCAGGACGCGGTACTGAACACGGCGGAGTTTTCCTCGATGTTTCAAAGCGTCTGACAGCAGAAGTTATTAAGAAGCGCCTTCCATCTATGTGGCATCAGTTCTATGAATTAGCTGGCGTAGACATCACTAAGGAAGCGATGGAAGTTGGCCCAACATGTCACTATGTAATGGGTGGCGTTGAAGTTGAGCCAGATACAGCTGCTGCAATCGGAGTTCCAGGACTCTTTGCCGCAGGTGAAGTTGCGGGTGGAATGCACGGATCAAACCGACTCGGTGGTAACTCACTTACAGACCTTCTTGTATTCGGTCGTCGCGCAGGTGCTGGTGCTGCTGAATATGTAAAGAAGAGCGGCGCAAACCCTGTCTCTGATTCAGCAATCAAGGCAGCAGCCGATCGCATCGAAGCTCCATTTAGCCGAGCAGGTGGCGAGAATTCATACTCACTCCACGCAGAGCTTCAGGAAGTTACACATAACCTCGTTGGAATTATCCGTACACGCACTGAGATCGAGGAAGCGATTGCCAAGATCGCAGATATCCGCGCTCGCAGTAAGAACGTTGCAGTTGCTGGTGGACGTAAGTTCAACCCAGGTTTCCACTTAGCATTCGATCTCGACAATATGTTGCTTGTCGCTGAATCAACTGCGAAGTCAGCACTGCTACGTGAAGAATCTCGCGGCGGACATACACGCGATGATTTCCCTGGAATGAATGACAAATGGCGCCAGGTTAACCATATTTCTAGCTTTGATGGAGATAAGGTCAATATCAAGGCTCAGCCACTTCCCGTACTACCTAAAGAGCTCTTTGACCTCTTTGATGTTCACGAACTCGAGAAGTACATGACACCAGAAGAAATTGCGAAAGGCGGTTCCAACTAATGGCACGCAAAATTAATCTTCGCATTTGGCGAGGCGACGCAACTGACGGTGGTCTCAAGGATGTTCAGGTAGAAGCTAACGAGGGCGAAGTAGTTCTCGATGTTATTCACCGCGTACAAGCAACACAGATGGGTGATCTCGCTGTTCGCTGGAACTGCAAGGCCGGTAAGTGCGGTTCTTGTTCCATGGAGATCAACGGAAAGCCACGTCTTGCATGCATGACACAGGTTGCATCATTTGGCGATGACGAGACGATTACTGTTACTCCACTTCGCGCATTTCCTGTCATTAAGGATCTCGTCTCTGACGTCTCCTTCAACTATAAGAAATCGATGGAGATTCCTGCATACGAGCATCCAAAAGATCTCGCTCCAGGTGAAGCGCGTATGGCACAGATCGATGTTGAGCGAAGCCAAGAGTTCCGTAAGTGCATCGAATGTTTCCTATGTCAGAACACATGTCACGTAGTCCGCGACCACGAAGAGAATAAGAAGTCATTTGCTGGCCCACGATTCTTTATCCGCATTGCAGAACTTGATATGCACCCACTTGATATGTTGAAGAACCGTAAGCGTTCTGCTCAGGAAGAGCATGGCCTTGGAATGTGTAACATTACAAAGTGCTGTACTGAAGTCTGCCCAGAGCACATCAAGATCACTGATAACGCAATCATTCCTATGAAGGAGCGCGTAGTAGATATTAAGTACGATCCAGCACGTATGTTTGCGGGGCTTTTGAAGCGAGAAAAGCGTAACTAATGTTGCTCGTCCGGTGGGCAGCTCTTGTATTCCCAAGTTGTTAGGCTGAAAGATTAAACCGGTACTGCTCGTCTCGTTGGGCGGAGTTTTGGGAACACTTCTGCGTTGGTTCCTATCACTGATAATTCCTTCGAGCGGCCCCGGAACTCTTGCAGCTAACTTACTCTCGATCTTTCTCGCGATGACCTTAATGGTTTTGATGGAGAGACGTGGAATCACAGAGCTGCGCTATTTTCTTCTCCCAGGATTCTGCGGAGGTCTCTCAACATTTTCTGCAGTTACGTATGAAGCCGTTGTGCCAGGTGAAGCGGGATTCACATATCTCTTCATCAATATTGCAGCATCCCTCTTCGTCGCCTTCTTCTCATTAAAGTATGCGCGAAAGTTCATCAAGGTGCGAGCATGAATACGCTCATGGTGATGCTGGGAGCAGCAATTGGTGCTCCTGCACGTTTTCTCATAGATCAGTACTTTAGAAAATTCACGGAAAAGCCCTTCGGAACTTTCACTGTAAATATCATTGGTTCGTTTCTGATTGGCCTTGCCTACAGCTCTACCGAACGGTTCTATGATTTTGCAGCAATTGGGTTCGCCGGCGCATTTACAACATGGTCAACATTTATTATCGATATCTTCTTAGGATACGAGTTGAAGCACTACAAAGTGGTTGCAATAAATCTAATTGGCTCAATATTCTTCGGAGTTATTGCAGCGTATCTAGGTTACTTACTGGCGACCTAAGAGAGTCTGCATCCACTTTTCAATGTCATCTGGGTGGCGAGGAATGTTCTCGCTCAAATTGCGATAGCCATTCGCTGTAACGACGACGTCATCTTCAATTCTGATCCCAATGCCGCGGTACTCAGGCGCAAAAAGTTCATCGTCTGGCTGGATATAGAGTCCAGGTTCAACGGTAAGAACCATTCCTTCGCGAAGAGGCGCATCGAGATACATCTCTTTGCGAGCTTGCGCACAATCATGGACATCAAGACCTAAGTGATGACTTACTCCGTGAAGCGTCCAGCGGCGATGTAGACCGACTTCAGGGCGTAGAGATTCTTCTGCAGAGACGGTGAGAACGCCCATATCTGCTAAACCTTGAGCAAGAACTGCTTGGCAAGCCTTATTAATATCTGAAAAGAGTGCTCCAGGCTTTATTGCAGCGAATCCTGCGAGCTGTGCTTCATATACCAACATGTAGAGCGCA
>JBIICC010000118.1:0-2540 GCA_044239085.1 Candidatus Planktophila sp. | reverse complement strand
TGGTTTACTTCTCGATAATCGCGAGGATGTCGCGAGCAGAGAGTACGAGGTACTCCTCGTTGTTGTACTTAACTTCTGTTCCGCCGTACTTGCTGTAGAGAACGACATCGCCGACCTTTACATCCATAGGTACGCGAGCGCCATCATCGAAGCGGCCTGGGCCAACTGCAATAACTGTTCCTTCTTGTGGCTTCTCTTTCGCTGTATCTGGAATAACAAGACCTGACGCTGTAGTTGTCTCGGCTTCATTTGCCTTTACAACGATGCGATCTTCGAGCGGCTTAATGGCTACTGCCATGGTGGTACTCCTCTATGTGTTCAATTGATCTGTGTAATCGATGGACCTATCTTGGGGCTCACCTGCGTTAGCAGTGTCGACCCTTGAGTGCTAACGCCAAGCCTAGGGCGGTGTATTCCCGCCTGCAAATTCAAAGGCCTTAGAGGCTGACTTGCTCGACCTTAAGGCTGGAATCTGCGTCAAAGGCCCCTCGTGTGGCCGGTCTGCCGGCACTGAGCATCAGAGAGCCCAAGGCTGCGACCATGGCGCCATTGTCGGTACAGAGGGCTGGGCTTGGGATTCGAAGCTCGATGCCAGCTTTGGCGCATCGATCTGCGGCGACTGTGCGAAGACGAGAATTGGCGGCGACTCCCCCTGCAATGACAAGTGAATCAATACCTGAGGATTTACAGGCAGCGAGTGCCTTCAGCAGAAGAACATCAACGATTGCCTCTTGGAATGATGCAGCCACATCTGCGCGAACATAACTTGGAGTGCTCTCTAGGTAACGTGCTACTGCTGTCTTGAGGCCTGAAAAAGAGAAATCGTAAGGACGAGTTGCCCAGTCATTAGATGTTGTTAGTCCGCGGGGAAAATCAATTGCAGTAGCTGACCCGTTAGTTGCTTCGCGATCAATAGCAGGCCCACCAGGAAAACCAAGTTCCAGAATTCGTGCAATTTTATCGAAAGCTTCGCCGGCTGCATCATCCATCGTTGCGCCAAGCTTTGTAATGGAACCGGTGATGTCATCTATTTGCAGCAAAGATGAATGTCCACCGCTGACCAAAAGCGCAATCGTTGGATCTGTTGGCTTGTCATGGGTTAAGTAATCTACTGAAACGTGGGCAGCTAAGTGATTGACTCCGTATAAAGGGCGACCCAGCCCTTGCGCTAATCCACTTGCTGATGCAACACCCACAAGAAGTGCTCCCACTAAACCAGGACCTGCAGTTACTGCAATTGCATCAATATCCTTCAATGAAATCTTTGCATCTTTAACTGCCCGTTCGATGCTCGGCAAGATTGCTTCCAGATGTGCGCGTGATGCTATTTCGGGTACGACTCCCCCAAAACGTGCATGTTCATCAACGCTCGATGCAATTTCGTTTGCAAGCAAGGTGCGGCCGCGAACGATTCCGATTGCGGTTTCATCACATGAAGTTTCAATTCCTAGAACAATCGGCTCCATTACGCGAAATCCTTTCGCATCACAAAGGCATCATTGCCGGGGCCGTAGTAATCCATACGTACCGAAATCTTCATATAGCCCAGCGCTTTATAGAGCTCAATCGCAGATTCATTGGTGTGCTCAACTTCCAACATCATTGCGCTGGCTCCACGCTCTTGCGACCATTGCTCGATCTGGCGCATAAATTCGCGGGCAATGCCCTGTCTGCGAAATTCTGGCAATACTGCAACGGTAAGAATGTCTGCCTCAACGCCAGGTGCCGGAACAAAAACACCGCAATATCCAACGATCTTATTCTCGCTTTCAGCAACGCTCATAAAGCGAGTGCGCGGAATTCCTGCAAACTCTTCTTTAAATTGAGCCGATGACCACGGCGAATATGGAAAAAGTTCGCGTTCATATCCAACAAGTACTGGAATATCTAAAGCGATAGGTTGGCGATAGGTAATCATCATCGCTCCGCCGTCGGCACAGCATCTGGTCTACGTAAGTACATAGGCTCTGTGACGTTCTGACTCTTTGATTGCTCAACGAGTTTTCCCATATCTGGATAGAGATCGATAATGAAGTTTTCTACCTCAGCAGGTTTACTTACGGTTGGTCCATCGACGCGAACTCCAGCTTTATAAGACGCCCAGTAAATCTCTTTGCGTCTTGCATCGATTGCAACGGTGTAGTCACTTTGATCTACTTTGATTGCATCAAGGGAACAAACACCGATCACCGAAATATCGCGTGCCAGTGCAAAGGTCTGGGCAAAGGCGATTCCAACTCGTAGCCCAGTAAATGGTCCTGGACCCATTCCAACGACGACTTGATGTGGTGGCTTAGAAACTTTGAGAGCCTTTGCAACGAGCTCACTTAGTGCACGACCATGGTCGGTAGCCCCTTCATGGGCTTCTTCAAAGAGCACAGCACCATCTTCAATGATCCCGACAATGGTCTTTGAGGTAGATGTATCTATTGCTAGCGAGATCGTCATAGTGAAACTCCCTGCCAGCGTTCTCCGACAGCCTTAATGGTCACTTCACGCACTTCTTCTGTGCGATCGATTGTGATTTCAAGGCGCTCTTC
>JBIICC010000033.1:0-10540 GCA_044239085.1 Candidatus Planktophila sp. | reverse complement strand
TATCACCTAGGAAAGAAGCAGTCGGTTCTTCGTGCAAATGAACTTCTTGAGCGCTTCTCACTCACCGAAGCTGCAAAGCGCCCAATTAAGACTTACTCCGGTGGAATGCGTCGCAGACTCGATCTAGCAGCATCTCTTATTGTGAAGCCAAAGGTTCTCTTTCTAGATGAGCCAACAACGGGCCTTGATCCACGTGGTCGCCAAGAGATGTGGGGCGTTATCCAAGAGCTTGTTAAAGGTGGAGTAACTCTTCTACTTACAACGCAGTATCTGGAAGAGGCCGATCAGCTTGCAGACGATATTGCCGTTATTGATACCGGCAAAGTTATTGCTCGCGGTACATCTGATGCCCTTAAGAAGCAGGTGGGTGGCGAACGCCTTGAAGTAGTTGTCGAACAGCAACATGTTGCCAAGACTCTTGAAATTGTCTCAGCAGTCAGTGGTCACAAGGCAGCCCTTGATGAAGGTCTGCGCCAAATAACTGCGCCAGTTTCAACTGGCTCTGTCGCGCTCTTTGAAGTTTTGAAATCACTCGATGCAGCTGGAATCCACGCACTTGATGTGGGCCTTAAGCGCCCATCACTCGATGATGTATTCCTTGCACTTACAGGCCATGCAGCTGAAGTTAAGAATGAAGAGGTGAAGAAGTGAGAGCCCTAAACGATATTTTCATCATCACCCGCAGACAGCTTCTCTTGCTCTCTCGAGTTCCAGAAGTCTTAATCTTCTCAACCATTCAGCCAGTGATGTTCGTTCTGCTCTTCCGCTATGTATTTGGTGGCTCTATCGATACAGGTCAACCAGGTGGATATGTGCAGCTACTGATGCCGGGAATCTTTGTGCAGACAGTTGCCTTTACTCTTGCCGGAACTGCTTCAGGGCTCGCCGAAGATATGAAGAAGGGCCTCATCGATCGATTTAGATCTCTGCCGATTTCTCAATCAGCGCTCGTTATCGGAAGAACTCTTGGAGATTCACTTCTCAATATCGTCGTTCTTGCAGTGATGGGAATAGCGGGTTACATAGTGGGATGGCGACCAACAGGCGGCCTTCTCAATGTTGCCCTCGGCTTTCTCTTCCTACTCTTCTTCGGTTACGCACTTTCTTGGGTAGGAGTCCTTGTTGGACTCTCTGCAAAAGATGCCCGCGTAGTTCAGAATGTCAGCTTTATTGTGACATTCCCGCTGACCTTCCTCTCAAATGCCTTTGCACCAACAACTGGCATGCCAAGACCGCTGCAGTACTTTGCTGAGTGGAATCCAGTGTCAACGATGGTTGCAGCATGCCGCGAGTTATTTGGACTTGAGAATCAATTTGGCGCAACTGCTGGGTCATTCCCTAGCGAGAATCCATTAATTACATCACTGTTCTACATGGTTGTAATTATGGCGATCTTTATTCCGCTGAGCGTTCGCAAGTATCGCAATTACGCTGATTAAAACCCAGCCAATTAGTTAAGCGTAGAACTCTGCAGCTTTAATCTCGACCTTGATTTCGCGACCATTGGGAGCTGTGTACGAGACTGTCGCACCGATCTCTGCACCAAGAACTGCTGAACCAAGTGGGGATTTTTCAGAGTAGACATCGAGATCTCCAGATGAAATCTCGCGAGAACCCAGAAGAAACTTCATCTCATCTCCTGCAATTACTGCAGTGACAACCATTCCTGCTCCTACTTTTCCATCTGCACTCGCTGGTGGAGTTCCGATATGAGCGCTTTCTAACATCTGTTTAAGCTGACGAATGCGGGCTTCCATCTTGCCTTGCTCATCGCGAGCGGCGTGGTAGCCACCATTCTCTTTGAGGTCGCCTTCTGCACGAGCAGCTTCAATCTTTGCTGTAATTTCTTTACGACCTGGGCCTTCAAGGTGCGCGAGTTCAGCAGCTAAACGATCGGCTGCTTCTTGTGTTAACCACGTTTGTTGTGAACTCATAAGAGGTAATGCTACGGGATTGGAATTGATTAGAGAATTCGGCAGCCAGCAATACCAACATTTACCGCTGGGGCACGCGTAGGAATAACGACATTTATCTGCAGGGATTGTTCTCCTGCAGGGATAATTTCTTCAACCTGTCCAACGACGTTCTTCTCGTAGTCTCGGGCGGTCAAGGTACAACTAACAACATCTGATCCATCGCCACGTTCGATGAGAACTCTGATTACAGGTTTTCGCGGATCTTCAGTAGAGAAAGAGATGAGCTCCGTTCTCAAGACCGGATTGGCTTGATGGAGTCCTGCCCAGAGAAGCCAGCCACCACCAACGATTGCAAAGGCTGCGGCATATCTCTTCCACATGTGAACAGGCTTGATTCCGTAGCGTTCATTGAAATCAAAGTGTTCTGATTCATGTTGGTCTTGCTCCCGCGTCATGGGAGAATCCTCTCATGGAGAATGACGTAGAAGTAGGTGTCGCTGGTTCGTTGACGATGATTGTTCTCTTCTCATCTGTCTTTTTCTTATTGAGAAGTTTTTTCAAACGTTACAAGCGTATGGAACAGAACGAAACAGGACGCGAGAACGAAGGCGAAAATTAAGAAAGTTCTCCAAGCTTTCACCGTACTTCTCTTGGTATCGGTATTTTTTGGCCTTGGATTTTGGCAGCTAAGCCGTGCAAATGAGATGCAGAATCCGAAGGTAGTTCCAATCGATAGAAACACATACGCGCTAGGGGAGATGACTCAAGCAGTCGGAAGCCTTCCCGTGGAGAGCATCCGCAAGAAAGTTGCAGCATCTGGTTACTACATCGCACAATACAAAGCACCCAATCAGATTGATGGCAACGGTGCTGTTGCAGATTGGGAGGTAGCTCTTCTGCAGAATGAGACTGATACTGCAATTTTGGTTGTGCGGGGACTCTGGAAGGATCGCCTCAAAGCCCCCGCTATTTCGATGGCCAATCGCGTTGATGTTGTAGGAACGCTTATGCCTCAGCAATTCGATGATCGTGGCGCAAATACACCTTCACAACTTTCGCGCCTCGATAGCAGCATCCTTGTCAGCACCACCGATCTTCAACTCTACGATGGATTTATTATGAGCACGAGCGCAGGTATTTCCCCACCCAAACTCACTTCGGGAGTGCCTGGCTACTACTGGCAGCATATTTCTTATGTCGTTGTCTGGTGGTTTATGGCCGGCCTCGTTATATGGATGCCGTTTTACAAGCGACGCGAAGATAAGTTATAGAGTTAGACCATGAGTCAGAGTCCAATCAAGAGCACATCAACAGCAGCGCTTACCAGGTTCCGCCTTTTAGCTGTCCTGTGTGGTGTCAATCTTCTCCTTTTGATCTTCGCCTATATGCCGGCGAAGTACCTCTTCGATGCGATTGATGAGAATAAGTGGCTTATCGCAATCCCAATCGCTCATGGGTATCTCTATATTGTTTACATTCTGACCGCTCTCCAAATTGGCGTGCAGAAGCGGATGCGATTTCTGACCATTCTCTGGCTCCTTGCCGCTGGCACCCTTCCCTTTGCATCCTTTATCGCAGAGCGAAAAGTCGTCAAGAAGTACTCGTAATCAATTATGGCGTGTCGCACGAAAAGTCCGATTTATTAGTTCTATCTTTTACGAGTCAGAAGCACCATCCGATCTCTTCCCCCGTGAGCACCTTCACGAACCACAATTAAAGAGAATGGTTTGGCCTTGGCAACTTCAAAGTCTGCTGCAAGCGGGAAGAGTAACGCTTCTCGAAAGACCTACGTTTTAGATACTTCAGTGCTCCTGGCAGATCCCGGCGCCTTATCTAAATTTGAAGAACATGAAGTCATCATTCCAATTGCAGTTATCGGAGAACTTGAAACAAAACGCGACCATCCTGAACTCGGTTACTTCGCTCGAGCAGCTCTTCGCGCACTTGATGATCTCCGAATTGAACATGGCCGCCTCGATGCCCCGCTGACTGTCACACCTGAAGGCGGCACACTCTCTGTTGAACTCAATCACACCGATTTAAGTACCTTGCCTCATGGCTTCTTGCGCGATGGAACAAATGATTCTCGAATTCTCGCCATCGCAAAGAACCTAATGTCAGATGGAAAGCGCGTAGTCCTAGTTACCAAAGATCTTCCACTTCGAGTTAAGGCCTCTTCTGTCGGCGTCGAAGCTCAGGAATATCTTGCAGAGTTGGTCTCCAATAGTGGCTGGACCGGAATTGAAGAGCTCTCTGTTGGTCATAACATCATCGATGAGTTGTATGCATCCGATCGCGCAGATCATGAAGCAGCGCATAAATTTCCTGTCCATACTGGAATCGTTCTCCACTCAGAAAAGGGAAGCGCTCTCGCTCGAGTTACAGAAGGAAAGCAGCTCCAATTAGTTCGTGGCGATCGACAAGCATTTGGTCTCCATGGGCGAAGTGCTGAACAACGAATTGCACTGGATCTTCTTCTCGATGAATCAATCGGCATCGTCTCACTCGGCGGTCGTGCCGGTACAGGTAAATCTGCACTCGCTCTCTGTGCCGGACTTGAAGCGGTGATGGAGAAGCGCCTCCATAAGAAGGTTGTCATCTTCCGTCCGCTCTACCCCGTCGGTGGACAAGAGCTCGGTTACCTTCCTGGCAGCGAGGGGGAGAAGATGTCCCCGTGGGCGCAGGCGGTCTTCGATACCTTGGGAGCTTTGGTCAGCCAAGCCGTGATCGATGAGATTATCGATCGCGGCCTCATTGAAGTTCTCCCGCTGACCCATATCCGCGGGCGATCACTCCACGACTCCTTCGTGATTGTCGATGAGGCGCAATCCCTGGAACGCGGCGTGCTGCTCACTGTTCTCTCTCGAATCGGCCAAGCCTCTCGAGTCGTGCTGACCCACGATGTTGCCCAGCGCGATAACTTGCGCGTTGGACGCCACGATGGGGTAGTGGCGGTCGTTGAGACCCTCAAAGGCCACCCTCTCTTCGCCCATGTGACCCTGACTCGCTCGGAGCGCTCGCCAATTGCAGCCCTGGTCACTGAGATGCTTGAAGGGCCACAGAGCTAACCGGCTATCAGGGGAGGGAATTACCCCTTTTTAAATCTCACAGTCACAAATCGGACATATAGGACTTTGCCCTACCTGACCTGCCCTTTTAGCCATCCACAGCACTGTAACTTTCTGTGAATTTGCGACCCACGCAGGGCAAAATTTGCGACACCCCCTCTTGATTGCAACTCTTTACCCATTCCCCCCAGGCAATCACCTCATTTTGAGGTCGATGAGCCATGGCTGGAGAGAGCTAGAGATGGCTCGAGAAAGAAAGGAGCAGTGATGATGAGAGATCAATTCGTCAAGGTAAATCTGGCGCTTGGCCAGTTTGTCGCTGCCCTGCTCTCTTTCAAGATCACTAAGAAAAATTCTCCAGCTCTCTGGACGGTCATCGCTTCGATGATCTTCCTTGGAGCAGCTCAGCCAACGGCCTACGGTCTTGAATTTCCCATGACTACCCGTCTAGCCCTTCCCGAATCTTCAAATCTGACAAGTAAGAATTTTGTAGTTTCGAGTGGACTCCCAATGGTCTCCCTCTCAAGCCAGCTATCTGAGATGGCGATCGTTGCTGAACTCAGCCGCCAGGTTGAACTTGCTCGAACCCCATCTGGTGCACGGAAGGTCGCAAAGGCTTTGATGAAGAGTGAGTACAAGTGGAGCGAGTATCAGTACACCTGCCTTAACAAGCTCTGGACTCGTGAGAGCCACTGGAATTACAGAGCTTCAAATCGCAAATCAGGTGCACATGGAATTCCTCAAGCGCTTCCAGCTGTAAAGATGGATGTCGTTGCAGATGATTGGCGTACCAACCCAGTTACACAGATTCGTTGGGGCCTTCGCTATATCGATATTCGATATGAGACCCCGTGCCGCGCTTGGTCAAAGTTCCAGCGCAGCCGTTACTACTAAATCTTACAAAGCAGCTCTTTAAACTTCGGGCTTCTTACCGATTGTTAATGGGCGCAAAGACTCTTCGAAGAAATCATTTCCTTTGTCATCGACAACGATAAATGCTGGGAAATCAACGACATCGATCTTCCAGACCGCTTCCATTCCAAGATCTTCGAAGTCGAGAACTTCAACTTTCTTGATGCAATCTTGAGCAAGGCGAGCTGCCGGTCCACCAATAGAACCGAGATAGAAACCACCGTGCTGTGAACATGCATCGGTTACTGCCTTTGAACGATTGCCCTTTGCAAGCATCACAAAAGATCCGCCATGTGATTGGAAGTAATCAACATAAGAATCCATACGGCCAGCAGTTGTTGGTCCAAATGAACCAGAAGCCATACCCGTAGGAGTCTTGGCAGGACCTGCGTAATACACCGCGTACTTCTTCATATATTCAGGCATCGGTTTTCCTGCATCGAGCATCTCTTTAATACGTGCATGAGCAATATCTCGAGCAACAACAATCGTTCCGGTGAGAGAAACGCGAGTCTTTACTGGGTGCTTTGAAAGCTCGGCACGAATTGCATCCATTGGTTGATTAAGGTCTATTGCAACGACGTTATCGTCTAGGTGCTCATCCGTAGTCTCTGGTAGGAAGTGTGCAGGCTCTGTCTCAAGCTGCTCGAGGAAGATTCCATCCTTTGTAATCTTCGCCTTTGCCTGGCGATCTGCTGAACAAGAAACAGCGATAGCGATAGGTAGAGATGCGCCATGGCGGGGCAGGCGAATTACACGGACATCGTGGCAGAAGTACTTACCGCCGAACTGTGCGCCAATGCCTAACTTCTGGGTCAACTTAAAGACTTCTTCTTCCAATGCAAGATCGCGGAATCCGTGGCCTGTCGTTGCATCACCACTTGTTGGCAAACCATCGAGGTAATGCGTACTTGCAAGCTTTGAAGTCTTTACTGTGTGTTCCGCACTTGTTCCACCGATAACAATTGCTAAGTGATATGGCGGGCATGCTGCAGTTCCGATTGAACGTAATTTCTCATCAAGCCAATTCATAAACGATGTTGGATTCAGCACTGCCTTTGTCTCTTGATACAAGAATGATTTATTGGCACTTCCGCCACCCTTAGCGATAAACATAAAGTTGTACTCGTCTTGATGGTCGCTATCTGCATAGATCTCAATCTGGGCAGGCAGGTTGTTTCCGGTGTTCTTCTCTTCCCATGTTGTAACAGGAGCCATCTGTGAATAGCGCAGGTTTAGCTTTGTAAATGCATCATAAACACCTTGTGCAAGTGCAACCTCATCTTTAGAAGTTGTCAGAACATACTGACCCTTCTTGCCCATAATCAGAGCGGTACCTGTGTCTTGGCACATCGGCAAGATTCCACCTGCTGCAATATTTGCATTCTTTAATAAGTCGAGGGCAACGAAGCGGTCATTGGCGGAGCTTTCAGGATCCTTCAGAATCTTCGCAAGCTGTCCTAAATGCTCTGCACGTAGATAGTGCGAGATATCGTGGATTGCTGTCTCAGTCAGCAGCGTAAGAGCCTCAGGTGTTACCTGTAGAAATTCCTTATCTCCAAGCTTTACAACGCTGACGCCTTCTTTACTGATCAAGCGGTACTGGGTTGTATCTTCACCAAGCGGAAGGAGATCAGAGTATGAAAATGTTGGCGCCATTATTCAGCGGCTTTCTTACTCGCATCAGCCTTCTTACTAGCCTCAATTTTTTTCTTGGCGCCATCGAGCCACTCTTGGCAGATCTTCGCTAGCTCTTCGCCACGCTCCCAGAGTTTGAGCGACTCTTCAAGAGTTGCACTTCCATCTTCAAGGGATTCAACGATCTCAGCGAGTTCATCGCGAGCTTCTTCATATGAGGGCTTCTTCTCAGTGGCGGCCATAGGCACAATCTACTCTTTTCTCTGACGACATCGACATGGGTGCTTAAGAGTTAACGAGGGCCTTGAGAGCAGATTCCTCTTCGCTAATGACCTTTGCAAATGATTGAACAGAGTTCTTACGATCTGCTGACTTCCAGCCAAGGGTTTCGCCGATAATTTCAGCGACGGTATTGGCGGCCGATAGCCCACTATCGCTAGCCTCAAAAGAGATACGCGTGCGTCTTAGCAAGACATCTTCAACTGATAGTGCACCTTCGTGTGAGGCTGCGTGAAGTACTTCGGCCTTAAGGTATGGAAGATCAGGGATAAGGCGCTGTGCCATCGAAGGATCTGCCGTAATGATTTCAAGAATCTCTGAAATCAGTGAGCCGTAGCGATCTAGAAGATGCGTAACAGTTGCTTCGCTGATGTTGTATCCATCTGCAATCTTGAGCACTTGCTGTTGCAGAGCAAAATAACCATCAGCGCCAATGAGCGGAAGTTTTTCAGTAACGGAATCGTTGACGATACGACGAAGGTCAAGGACAGCGAGATCTACCGCATCCTTAGCCATTACACGATAAGTGGTGTATTTACCGCCAGCTAAGCTGACAAAGCCTGGTGCTGGTCGATCAACGGTATGTTCGCGGGAAAGCTTTGTTGTAGCCGATGCTGCATTGTTGGCAACCAATGGACGAAGTCCGGCAAAGACACCGATGATGTCTTCAGTCTTAAGTTTTGGTTCTAAAACACGATTAGCTTGATCAAGGATGTACTGCACATCTGCTTGAGTCGCTAGCGGTTTGGCGCGATCGCCTTCGTATGGAGTATCAGTTGTACCGACAATCCACTTATCTCCCCAAGGAATCAAGAAGAGAACTGAGACTGCCGTCTTTAAAATGATGCCATCTTTTGAATGAATAGCGCTCTGTGGAACGACGATATGAACACCCTTAGACATCGCTACTGAATATCCAGGAGTTAAACCAAACTGCTGATGCAGTTCATCGCTCCAGACGCCGGCGCACATAATTGTCGCCTTTGCCGCAATGGTGATTGTCTTGCCAGTCTTGAGATCAGTTGCAACCACACCGGTAACCTTCTTGCCATTTCGTGTCAGATTATCAACGCGGACGTTGGTGGTTATTACAGCTCCATGGCGCGCTGCTGTTCGAGCAATCATCATTGTGTGGCGCGCATCATCTACCTGCGCATCAAAGTAGCGAATAGCGCCGGTGATGATGTCCTGTCGTAGAGATGGAGAAATCTTCGCAATTGTTTTTCCGGTGAGGTGCTTATGTGAAGGAAGTGCGCGTTTAAAACCACGGAGCGCATCGTAGAGAACAAGGCCTGCACCGACATAGGTACGTTCTTTAACTTTCTCGGTCAATGGATAGAGAAAACTTACCGGCTTTACAAGATGAGGACATTGAGTTGAAACCATTAGCTCACGTTCGTGGAGCGCTTCGCGTACCAATTTAAAGTCATATTGTTCTAGATAGCGCAGTCCACCATGAATAAGCTTGCTGGAACGGCTAGACGTTCCTGCTGCAATATCTTGAGATTCAACGAGCGCAACCTTAAGTCCGCGCGTAACCGCGTCGAGTGCAACGCCAACACCATTTACTCCCCCGCCAATCACGAGGATGTCGAACTCCTCGGTGGCTAGGGCCGAGAGCGCAGCAGCGCGTTGCTCTGGGTTGAGTGCTGATGTAAACATTGTGAAGGCTACCAATTCCTCATTGCGCTTAGTTTCTAGATTTACCGGTTTTGAGTAGTCGCAACTATATGGCATACATCGGAAGTTTGGACCGGCGAGATTAAGAGTTAACGGTTGCGCTGGTCTCACCCTTAGCAACTCTGATGCGAAGACGAGTACCGCTCTTTACCTTTGATGCATCACGGACAATCGAGCCATCTTCTAACTGCACCACCGAATAACCGCGGTCCATAGTCGATTGAGGTGAGAGCGAACGAAGGTGTGCCTGAACTCCCTTGAGCTCTTTCTTCTCAATTTCAAGTAGCGATGCAAAGCCTCGAATTGATCTATCTCGCAAGGCTTTGACCTCATCGCGACGTGTAGTAACCATGACGCCTGGGTCCTTCATCACAGGTCGATTTCTTAACTGGCTAATCAGATTGCGTTCGACTTCAAGGGTTGATTGCAAGGTTCGAAACATCCGGTCGCGAATCTTTTCGATATCGCTGATCTCTTGGGCGATATCGGGAACGACGCGCTTTGCTGCATCTGTCGGAGTCGATGCTCGGTAATCAGCGACGTAATCAAGTAGGGGTGAATCCTTCTCGTGGCCGATTGCGCTGACAATGGGAGTCATGCACTCGGATGCTAGGCGAATAAGGGATTCATCACTGAAGGGAAGGAGATCTTCAAAAGATCCACCACCGCGAGTAATGATGATGACTTCAACATCAGGATTTGCTTCTAGCTCAGCAAGGGCTGCAGAGACTTCAACAACTGCAGCAGCCCCTTGAACAGTTACTTCGCGAATCTCAAATTCAACTGCAGGCCAACGTCTGCGAGCATTTTCAACGACATCTTTCTCGGCATCAGTGTTTCTACCGCAGATGAGTCCTACCTTCTTTGGCAGACGCGGTAGAGCAACTTTCCGATCAGCGCTAAATAAACCTTCTGCCGCTAACTTCTCCTTCAGCGCTTCAAGGCGCGCAAGTAGCTCTCCGACTCCAACTTGGCGAATCTCTTTTGCAGACATTGTGAGCGAACCATTTTTGGTAAACCATGATGGCTTTGCATAAATCACTACGC
>JBIICC010000117.1:0-2629 GCA_044239085.1 Candidatus Planktophila sp. | reverse complement strand
GCAGCTATCTGCGATGGCGATTACGTTGTTATTCGCCAACAGAAAGATGCCAACAATGGAGAGATCGTCGCTGCAATGATCGATGGCGAAGCAACTGTAAAAACTTTCTCACGCAAGAGCGGCCACATCTGGCTACTTCCTGCAAACGACGACTTCGCACCCCTTGATGGCGATGCCTGCGAGATTCTCGGAAAAGTTACAGCAGTCCTTCGCAGTATCTAACTCGTTCTACTTAAGAACAAATTTATCGAGCACATCTTTGCCGCTCTTCAACGTCAATGTGTAGCCTCGAAGGTTGATCTTTGAAGTCAATGTTTTATCGCCCTCGGAATTGGTAACCAATTCAATCTTCACTGATTTGGCCCCTTTCTTAGAAGCAACAATTGTGAGTTCAAGTGCAGGCACATTAGTGCTGACCGAGAAGACAACTTTCTTCTTCACAACCTTCGCTGAAATATCTCCATCAATGTCCTCAGGCGTAGCTCCCGCAAGAGCAGATATTGGCTCTAAAGCCACTGTCGCAGAATCACTTGCTAGATTCGACGGCGTGAAGATTATTGGTGTCGCCGTTTCAGAAGGCCCAGTGACCGTAGCTGTATCGGAGCCCGATGTGACAGTTCCAGAATCAACAGAACCTGGCTCTATTCCTGCATAAGCGCACTCTTCACCGCTCTGCCCATAGACAGTCCAGGAACTGCACCGCTGTACTCCGGGAGTGCGATCCGCAGCGGCTTGTGCAAGCGCCTTCGCCTTCACTTTATATTCAGCCACGACTGCCATTGCATTCAAAGCTGGTGTTACATCGTAGGTGCCACCCGACGACTTAAATTGTTCCCAGTAGCTTCCACCTAGGCGATTGGCCTTCCATGCAAGATCGGGCCAGCACTCAGTAAAGGTCCCTGTACCAATTGCGGCGATGATTCCGTTTGCTGCTTGAAAACCAACTGGACATTCAGCAGTTGATTTTTGACCACTAAGAATTACCGTGTAGGGATATCCATTGCCATTAATCGGCGCTGTATTTGGTGGCACAACAACTGGTGTTGAAGTTGATGTTGAACTCTCTTGTTGGGTTGGTCCAACTACTCCTTCGGCTGATTGTGTTGGCACAGTTGTTCCGGGTCCCGGTGCAACAGGGTTTGCACAAACGCCACCTGAAGATGTTCCACCATTTGGATCCGTGAATGGTCCCCATGGAAAGCACTTCTGCTTTCCTGGATTCGCTGCATTCCATGCCTGTGATTGTGCAAGTGCTGAAGCTTGTGCCGCATCGACTTGCGCACGATATGCGGCCATGGCATCAATTGTTTCTTGAGGTCTCCATGTCTTTACGCAATACATACTCCGAACATCATCTGCATTAGAAGTAGTGAAATTTAAATCAACCGCAGCGGCGCCACCAGCACCAGCGGGACACGAGAAGCCTTGAACTGCTCCAGAACTGTTCCAATCAGAATCGGACATTCCCGCTGGGGATGAAACTCGAGTTCCAGGGATTTCCGCCATATGCGCCACACCTGGGAATGGATCAGTATCTGCGAAGGCAGAGATCTGAAATGTAGAGGTTGCTATAAGGACCGTCACTAAGACTTTCATGAATGTTTTCATTCCGACCACCTCTTCACTGCAATTCTGCCACTTTGGCAAGCTTTCTGGAAGGGACTCTAATTCCTTGGTATGACATTCAACCGAGAGCTTGGGGCTAGCACTCTTTGCGAGGTTTAACATTGGGCTATGCCTAAAGATCCATCTCGCGAGGCCCACTTCCCCGCGATTGAAAAGCGTTACGGCGAGAAGATGGCTTACTGGTTTAAGGTCATGAAAGAAGTCAAAGACCTTAAATATCCAGAACAGATTGCACACCTGCGCGAGAACTATGGCTTCTCGCAAGCCCACGCAAACGCTCTTGTTATGTATTCACGCGGATCGACATCATCAAAGCGCCACGATACCCACGCAGATTTCTTCAAAACAATTAAGCCTGAGCAAGCAAAGACGATGAAGAAGATCTTCAAAGTAATCAAAGATAAATATCCAAAGGTTGAAGCTGTCATTGCCTGGAACCAGCCAATGCTCAAACTCGGCGACGATTACATCTTCGGTATTTCAGCCTCCACCAACCACATGACGATGGCCTTCTGGAGCAACGATGTTCTCGATGCCTTCCGCGAGAAGCTTGACCACCTGGATGTAAAGAAGAAGACCATTGGCATCCCCAATGACTGGGTCGTGGAAGAGAAGTTAATTCTTGCGATGGCTAAGGCCCGCATCGCCGAAACCAAGTAACTTCCTTACCTGTAACTACTTGATCTGGGCGTAGGCCGCATCAAAGAGTTCAGCAAATCGCAGCGATTGCGATAAAGGCATAACCCAATCACTTCCGCCCATAGCTTTACGCCCAAAGTTATCTGCCATCAATTGATACGGATCATCTTCTCCAAACTCTTCAATCGTTACCTTGTCACCGATAGTTATCTCTAGCTTGCTATCAGCATGGCGAGAATTAAAGACATTCTGTCCCAGCATCTTTGCGCTGCCCTTTGTGCCATCAACAATTAACCAACTGGTCTCTCTCATATTGCAGGAAACCACCGTCTCGCAAACTGTATTGCCCAAGGTGTAATTGACT
>JBIICC010000116.1:0-2650 GCA_044239085.1 Candidatus Planktophila sp. | reverse complement strand
ACGTTGTCTTGGAATCGCCCCGATTAAAGCAAGCCTGACCCACCATCGCCGCATGCTGATCGCCAAGAATTCCTGCGATGGGTATCAATGAACCAAAAGGTCCATGTGCATTGGTATGAGCATAAACTTCTGATGAAGATCTAATCTCTGGAAGAAGGGTGCGAGGAATCTGGAAAGTTTCTAGAAGTTCATCATCCCACTGCAATTTCTCTAAATTCATAAGGAGAGTTCGGCTTGCATTTGTCACATCTGTTGCATGAACTCCCCCTTCAACACCGCCAGAGAGATTCCAGAGCAACCACGAGTCAATTGTTCCAAGTCGTGCAGTGCCACGCTTTACAGCGCTTGCAACTTCTGTCGAATTAGTCAGTAGCCAATGCATTTTACTCGCAGAAAAGTATGGAGCGATTGCAAGCCCCGTCTTCTTCCTGATGGAATCCTTAAGTTTGGTATCGAAACTTTCGAGATAATCAGCAGTTCTTGTATCTTGCCAAACGATTGCGTTATGTAGAGGCAATCCGGTCTTTACATCCCACGCCACTGTTGTTTCTCGTTGATTTGTAATTCCGATAGCTTGTAAATCAGATCCAATGAGATTGGCTTGTCTTAGCGCCCCTGAAATTACTTCTCTGGTTTTATCCCAAATTTCAGAAGCATCGTGCTCCACCCAACCTGCTTGCGGGAGAATTTGTCTATGTTCTAATTGATGCTGACCCACCACTTTTCCAGCGTGGTCAAAGATCATGAAGCGAGTACTGCTAGTGCCTTGATCTAAACTGCCTATAAAGGACATGCATGAAATGGTACTGGCTCCCTGACTTGGATTCGAACCAAGAACCTGTCGATTAACAGTCGACTGCTCTGCCGTTGAGCTATCAGGGAATGCAAGTGCAGACTCTACCGCAGTGGCTAACTGAGGCCAAAATTAAGCGAAAAGGTTGCTAGAGAGAGCCGATAGAGAGTTCGTGTAATCCGCGCTTCTGAGTCTCTAGGGCGACGAGTTCTCCAAAGGCTGCGTTGTACTGCTCTTCATTTTCGAGCGGGTTAAGTCGTTGCAAACTCGATTTGAGATCTGCAATCTTTCGGCTCACCAATACTTCGCGAAGTCTTGCAACGATACTTAAAACATACTTCTCTGAAACTGCGCCATCGGTGCGAACTGGCTCAACAGAGAGCTCAGTAAATAACTGCTTCATTCGATCATCAGTTACCTTTTCGAGAGCAAGTGGCTCTGTTCCAAATGAATCAATGACGCGGCGAAGTTCGCGGTATGCAGGGTGAGTAAAGGCATCTTCTTCAATTGTGGCCCAACCAAATACAAGTCCAGACATCTGCAGCTTTGCCTTAAGTACCTCGCGCTCGAGCATGAGAGTTGGCTCATTTGGATTTGGGCGCCAAGCACCATCTGATGTTGGAACTTCTGCCTGAGGTTGGTTCTGTGTAACTTTCTTCAGCGCTGTATTGACAGCTGCTGTGACAACTTCTGTCTCTGTACCGAGCCACCCTGAAAGGGATTTGATGTATTCGGGGCGGAGAGATTTATCACGTATTGCAGCAACCAGTGGAGCTGCAGTGTTGAGCGCATTGACGCGACCTTCAGCCGTTGCCAGATTATGTTTCTTGAGTTCAGTCTTAATCGCAAATTCAAAGAGTGGAACGCGCTTTGCAATCAAATCCTTTAGCGCAAGATCACCTTTATGTTGGCGAAGGTCACATGGATCAAGGCCATCAGGTTCAACTGCAACGAATGTCTGGGTAACAAATTTCTGATCATCGCCGAATGCCTTCATGGCAGCTTTCTGACCCGCTGCATCGCCGTCGAATGTGAAGATGACTTCACCTCGGAATGTATCGGCATCCATCAATAATCTGCGAATAATGCGAATGTGGTCATCACCAAATGCGGTGCCGCACGTTGCTACCGCCGTTGTAATTCCAGCTAGATGACAGGCCATCACATCTGTATAGCCTTCGACAACAACTACCTGACGGCTCTTAGCTATCTCTTTCTTCGCCATATCGAGGCCATAGAGAACCTGGCTCTTCTTGTAAATTGGCGTTTCAGATGTATTTAAATATTTTGGACCTTGATCTTCTTCATCACTTGCGAGCTTTCGTGCACCAAATCCCACAATGTCACCTGAGATATCTTTAATCGGCCACATCACGCGATTGCGGAATTTATCGATAGGTCCACGCTCGCCCATCTTTGATAGACCGGCTTCTTCAAGTTCTTCGATAGTAAATCCGGCAGCGCGAAGATGTTTAGTTAAGCCATCCCAACCATTGGGCGCATAACCAACGCCAAATAAATCGCAGGCGGCTTTATCAAATCCACGCTTTGTCAGTAGGTCTCGACCATGCGCTGCATCAGGTGATGTATTGAGTAAATCTTGAAAGAACTTCGCTGCAGCTAGGTTTGCTGCGTAAAGTCGTGAGCGCTGCGATGTTGGCTGCGTTGGGCCGCCTTCCTCATAACGCAGCGTGTAGCCAATCTGCGATGCGAGGCGTTCAATGGTCTCTGTAAAACTCAAATGATCTGTCTTCATCATAAAGTCGATGACATCGCCGCCTGCTCCGCAACCGAAGCAGTGGTAGTAATTCTTTGATGGCGTTACATGAAATGAGGGAGATTTCTCATCATGAAATG
>JBIICC010000115.1:0-2678 GCA_044239085.1 Candidatus Planktophila sp. | reverse complement strand
AGCAGTGGCCATTTTCTGACCACGTTGAGTTCTGAAAGTTATAAGTGGTAAATCCAATGACTTCACCATCAATAAGAGCAACTGCACATTTCATATTGAATTCGGGATCCATTATTCGAGTCCAGGTGAGCTCACTCTGTGCAGGTGAGAGCGCAGTCTTATAAAAGTCTAGATAACCCTGCCAAAGCTCAAACCAACGCGCCTTATCAGAAGCGTTGGCTGGGCGTATTTCAATATTCATCAGAGAGGCGCTAGAGCGAGAAGGAAGGATATTCATCTGTAACGAGAATAACTGCGTAGCCATAAATGCGGTTCCAGAATTTAATTGTTCCGAGAACAACATCTAACGCCCATGCTGGATAGTTTCCTGTTGACCAGGTAATAATCCAAGCGATGAATGTGTAAACCAGTGCGAGAGCTGCGTAAAGCAGTCCAACAAGGACAAGTGGAATTGCTAAGAACCATTTGATCAAAGGAAGTCCGCGACTTAACTTCTTTCCACCTTCAATATCAGGTAGAAGAATTGCAACGTTTGGATTGCGCTCGATGGATGGATAATCATCGGTCAGGAGTAGAACGTACGATGAAAGACGAGCATTAAGTTCCATCACTGAGTGGTTGAAGGAGAGTAGGTAACTCGGGTAGACACCTCTAAAGAGGAGTGTGAGTACGAGGGGTAGAACAATTAGCCCTGAAGCCCAGGCAGCGTCAGTTCCCTGAGAAAATGATGCAAGGAATACAACCACTGGAACGGCCAGGAAGCCTCTCCAGAAGACCGTCTTCTTATCTCTATTGGTGAGTTGTACCTGGATGACTGTCTCTACTTGATTGCTCATATGAAGATTCTAGATGAGAGAGATACTCTTTGCCTATGAGCACTCGCGAATATGCAATCATTACTGGAGCAAGCAGCGGAATCGGCGCTGCAACAGCACGTCTATTGGCGCAGAATGGATATCACGTCATTGCTGCAGCTCGTCGTGCAGATCGCCTCAAGGCACTTGCCGCCGAAGATGAGAATATTGAAGCGTTTACGTTAGATGTCACTGCGCAGAGCGAGATTGATGCACTTGCAAAACATCTTCATGGCAAGCCTGTATCAATACTCATTAACTGCGCAGGTGGAGCCTTTGATTCGGATTCGATTAATGACTCTGATCCAGAAATCTGGAAGAAGACTTTTGACATCAATGTTGTTGGTTCTGTTCGTATGGTTAAAGCGATGACGCCACTCATGCAGGAATTTGGTCGTGGACATATCGTGATGATTTCATCAACTGCCGGCCATCGTGTCTATGAAAATGGCGGAAGTTATGTCGCGGCGAAGTTTGCTGAGACATCGCTAGTTGAGACTCTTCGCCTTGAACTAAACGGCCAACCTATTCGCGTCACAGAGATTGCACCCGGAATGGTGAAGACAGATGAGTTTGCAGTGCAACGATTTCAGGGAGACCTTGAGAAAGCTGCAAAGGTCTATGAGGGAGTTACCCGCCCATTAGTGGCAGAAGATGTCGCAGAAGCTATCCGCTGGTCGGTAATGCTGCCGAGCCACTTCAATGTGGATTCACTGATGATTAGACCTATTGCTCAAGCGCAGACCCACAAGGTCTATCGCCAGCCGCTTTAACTCTCTAAAACAACTCGATATTGCGAAAGAGTTGGATCGGTTGCATATGCAATACGAACTCCAGCAGCACGAGATGAAGCAAGACCCTCGATAATCTGCTGAGTAAGAACTTCTCCTGGTGCCACAACGGCAACTCCTGGGGGATATGGCGCAATCAAATCAGCTGAGACTCTGCCTAGTGCAGCTGCAGCATTGACCATCTCTGTCTTTGCAAAGTATGCCTCGCGCATTGATATCTTCTTCTGTGGAGTGACAGACCAACTCAGTGCAGTGGCGCTCTCGCGACGTTGTTCTTGTCTGCGCTTCAGAATTGGAATAAGGACATCTGCAAGGCGATCAAAATCCTCTTTGGTATCGGCAATTGTCCCCAAAAATACGATGGTGTCTCGATCGGCCATTTCAACACGAATTCCTGCTGTCTGAAGATCTTCCTCGATATCAACGCCGGAAGCACCGAGTTGTTGCACGCGCAAGACAATCTTCGTTGGATCAAAACGTCCTGCAGGAAAATCACTTGGGTATAGGAATACTGGAAGAGCAAACTCGGCTTGGACACTCTCTTTAAATGCATGGATATTTTCAAGGAGTGCGCCGATTAACTCTTCACCGCGAGTTTGCAGAAGTGCACGTACTCCGTCGATAGATGCAAGAGGAGCCCCAGCAGGAGATGTGGTGTGTGTTGTCTCAAAACTTTGCTCGAGTCTTTCGGTGCTTAAAAATTCTGTGCGAGCAAGCAAGAGCGCAGAGGCGCTATAGCCAGGAAGCGCTTTATGCGTACTTGTAATCAATGCATCTGCACCGAGTTGTATTGCATGTCG
Organism: Candidatus Planktophila sp.; assembly: GCA_044239085.1. Lineage (GTDB taxonomy): Bacteria > Actinomycetota > Actinomycetes > Nanopelagicales > Nanopelagicaceae > Planktophila. The sequence continues at coordinate 233 of JBIICC010000115.1, read as the reverse complement.
GGGAAGCTGCGGATGAAAACCAAAGTGGCCACCCCATGCAGCATCGAGAATCACTGGGATCTTCTTTTCGTGAGCTGCTTCAATGAGTGCAGGTAAATCAGAGATTGTTCCGAGGTAACCAGGTTCAGTAAGAAGCACAGCGATTGGGTTTTCAGTAAGCGCCTTCTTGAGTTCCGCAATCCCGATTCCAATGGGAACACCGGTTGCACCATCAATTTCAGGGCTCATCCAGA
>JBIICC010000114.1:0-2684 GCA_044239085.1 Candidatus Planktophila sp. | reverse complement strand
AAGGTGCGGATAGCTAATTGGTTTGCAAGAGATCCGGTTGGGCAGAACAGTCCTGCCTCTTTACCGAAGAGTGCTGCTACGCGTTCTTCAAGGGAGTTAACAGTGGGGTCATCGCCATAGACATCATCGCCGACAGGAGCAGATGCAATGGCAGCACGCATTCCATCACTGGGTTGCGTGACGGTATCGGAACGAAGATCAATGGCCATGATTATTTGCCCTCCTTGAGGACAATCATAAACATAGCTGCCATCACCAGAACTCCACCGATAAGAGCGCGAAGTGAGAGGGTCTCGCCACCAAAGATCACAGCAAAGAGAGCAGCAAAGACAACTTCCATCGTCAAGATAACAGCGACCTTCGTTGCAGTCATATGTGCCTGAGACCAGGTCTGCACAACGAAGGCGATAGCGGTACTAAAGACGGCGGTATAGATAACGACCCACCAAACAGTGGCATCAGGTGGCGCTTCATACCCTTGGGCAAATGAGATGACACCTGTTGCTAAAGCGCATGTTGCAAGTTGCACAATAGTCATTGCGTAAGCATCGAGGCCATTGCTCCAACGACTTAAGGCGATGATGTGGGCTGCAAAAGCTATTGCGCAGAGAAAGACGAGAAATTCGCCGAAGCCAAGGCTCCAACCTTTTAGCGATAGAAGCGCAAGTCCTACTGTCGCAATTCCAACGCAACCCCATGTAAATCTTGTAACTCGCTCTTTGAGAAGAAGAGATGCAAGCAGAGGAGTTGCCACGATGTACAAGCCGGTTATAAATCCGGTGATAGCCGCACCCGTAAGAGCTAATCCAAGTGTCTGCAGAATGTAACCAGCTGCAAGAAAGAGACCGGCGATAAATCCTTTTCGTAGTACTTCACCATTGATTGTCTTCACTACCGATGGCTTAATCAAGAGCATGACAACAACAGCGAGTGAGAAACGAGAGAAGAGGAAGCTATTGACGCTCTGTCGCTCGATGGCATCTTTCATGACAACAAATGCAAGTCCCCACGAAGCAGAGACAAGTAAGAGCGCCCATGGTGCAAGGCGTAAACGAAGTGCGTGAGCGGAACTCATCCACGCAATTTCTTCAGGAGCGCAATCTCTGCTCCGTGTTCTGGCTCCATACCTGGAGTCTCAAGAATTAATGGTGCATTGGCAACTGCTGGATGTTTCATCAACTCTTTAAAGGGATCGACTCCGATAAAACCTTCACCGATATTTTGATGGCGGTCCTTAAGGGCGCCACATACATCCATCGAATCATTGGCGTGAATCAATTGGATGCGCTCTGCGCCAGCGACTTCAACCAGTAGGTCGAGAGTCTCCTTCATGCCACCTTTCTTTGCGATGTCATGGCCTGCAGCAAAGACGTGGCAGGTGTCGAGACAGATGCCAACCTTTGGATGGTATTCAAGTGCTTTGAGGTAATACTCGAGATCTTCAAGGCGCTTAACGAGTGATTGGCCTTGTCCTGCAGTTGGTTCAAGCAATAGATAAGGCGCATCATCGGTAAGCGCTTCGAGAATCGGCATCATTCCCTTATTGATCTGCTTCCATGCCTTATCGATGAAATCTTCATTTACTGCAGAACCGGTATGCACGACGACGCCAAGTGCACCAATCTCTTTTCCGCGCTTGAGTGAGTATTCGGTTGATGCAAGTGAGTTCTTGTAAGTGCCTTCTGTCGGTGAACCTAAATTGATAAGAAACGGTGCATGAACATATGTTTCAAGATCGAGAGCTGCAGCTTTCTCTCGGAATATCGCATCTGCTTCATGGTTTGTCTCAGGCATCGCCCAGCCGCGTGGATTAGAGGTAAATACCTGAATCGCTTCGGCGCCAGTGAGTTCTGCATAAGCAATGGAGCGCTTAGCCATTCCTCCTGATGTTGGAGTATGGGCACCGATGCGTGGTTTTTTCATTTGCTTACCCTACTGTGATGGTCACAGTACTGCCACGTTTTACCTTACTTCCGACCTTAGGTACGACTGCAGTTACCTTCTTAATCGCTTTCTTGCCAATCTTCTTTACCGTTACCTTCAAACCTAAATCTTTAAGCGTTTGTACTGCCTTTGCTTCGTCGATCGAGAAGATATTTGGAATGTAGGCGAATTGAGATCCCTTAGAGACAATTAACTCAACCTTAGAACCAAGATCTGCGCTCTTGCCACCTTCAGGGCTCTGAGAGATTACTTCGCCCAGAAGTCTTGTTTCGCTGAAGTCATACTTTGAGTTCACATCAAAGCCAGCTTCAGTCAACTCATTGAGCGCTTGTTCTGCGCTCTTGCCGACATATGATGTAACGGCAACTTGTTCAATTCCTTTAGAGACAATGATTACCACTCTGGAATTTCTCTTGACCTTTTCTCCAGCAGCTGGATTTGATCCAATAACGTAACCCTTTGGAATTTGAGCACTGAACTCTTCGACTATTGGCTGAATTGACACTGGGAATTTTCCGATTAAATTCTTTGCAGCAGCTGGTTTAAGTCCCACCAATTGAGGAATCAGATATCGCTCTGGGCCCTTTGAAATAATGAGTTCGATATTGCCGCCCTGTTCAACCCGCTTTCCAGCTGCCGGACTTGATTCAATGATGTAGCCCTCGGGGATATCTTCGCTATATCGCTTCTCGAGAACGAGAAAGGTAAGACCGAGAAGATCAAGAGCTGCCTTTGCTTCG
>JBIICC010000032.1:0-10838 GCA_044239085.1 Candidatus Planktophila sp. | reverse complement strand
AGATTCCAGTGGATCAGATTGGTGCAGTAATCGGGCCTAAGGGCAAGATCATCAACCAGATTCAAGATGAAACTGGCGCAGATATCTCAATTGAAGATGATGGAACCATCTACATCGGTGCAACCGATGGACCTTCAGCTGAAGCAGCTCGCGCACAGATCAATGCAATTGCTAACCCACAGATGCCAGAAGTTGGAGAGCGCTACCTCGGTACCGTTGTAAAGCTTGCAACATTCGGTGCATTTATCTCATTGATGCCAGGTAAAGATGGCTTGCTCCACGTATCTCAGATTCGCAAGATGCATGGTGGAAAGCGCATTGAAAACCTTGAAGATGTCATGAAGGTTGGCGACAAGATTCAGGTAGAAATCGGCGAGATTGATCCAAAGGGCAAGCTCTCTTTGGTTCCTGTTCTCGAAGATGGAACAACACCAGCTGCTGAATAAGTAGTTCAACTACCTATGTCAGTAAAGCGCTCAGTTCACTCAAGCGGTCTGCGCATTGTTACGGAAGAAGTTCCGTCAGTGCGCAGCGCCGCTGTGGGAATTTGGGTCAATGTAGGTTCTCGTGATGAAGCATCGACTACGGCCGGTGCTTCTCACTTTTTAGAGCACCTACTTTTTAAAGGGACTACGAGCAGAACTGCCCTAGAGATTTCTTCGTCTATCGAATCCGTTGGCGGAGAGATGAATGCATTTACATCTAAGGAGTACACCTGCTTCTACGCACGTGTCATCGATACAGATTTACCAATGGCAATTGATGTTGTCAGCGATCTAATTACCTCTTCAATCGTCACAGCCCTCGATGTCGATGCCGAGCGCAAAGTAGTTCTAGAAGAAATCGCTATGCGTGATGATGACCCAAGTGATTTGGTCCATGATCTCTTTAGCGATACTTATTACGGCGATACCCCAATTGGTCGCCCAATCCTAGGAACCGTGGATTCAATACGAGGAATGTCTCGTAATACAGTCTTTAACTATTACAAGAAGAAGTATCTTCCGCAGGATTTGGTTGTCGCTGTTGCGGGAAATATCAAACATAAGCGCGTTGTCGCGATGGTCGAAGAAGCTCTTTCACGAGATAACTTCCTTGATGTTATGGCCGCGCCCGTTATTCGCCCCAACACAGTTGTAAAGAATTCAAAGCAGCAAGCTGTAGGCCTTCTCTACAAGAAGAGCGAACAAGCTCATATGTTCTACGGAATGGAAGGAGTTGCTCGCGCAGATGACCGTAGGTTCGCAATGGGCGTACTCTCTGCAGCTCTTGGTGGCGGAATGTCTTCACGGTTATTCCAAGAGATTCGCGAAAAGCGAGGCCTTGCTTACTCTGTCTATGCATACGCACAACAATTTGCAGGCTCTGGAGTTCTAGGTTTCTATGCTGGCTGTAATCCAACAAAGGCAACCGAGGTAGTTGAAATTATCCGAAGCGTTGTAGCCGATGTTGCAGATAACGGCATGACGCACGAGGAGATCGAACGCGCTAAAGGTGCGGTTCGAGGTTCACTTGTCTTAAGCCAAGAAGATACCGGCTCTCGCATGAGCCGAATTGGCAAGAATGAAATTGTGTATGGTCAAGTAATGGACTTTGATGACATTCTCAAGGCGATTTCTCGAGTAAGTGCTCAAGACATTCGTGAAATTGCTAGCGAGTTCTTGGTCAAAACGCCTACCCTTGCACTTGTCGGCCCATTTAAAAATGAATCTAAATTCGAGAAGGTGCTAGGAAGATGATCAAAGTTGCAGTTCTTGGCTCACGAGGCCGTATGGGCTCTGAGGTAGTTAAGGCTGTCAATGAGGCGAAGGATCTCGAGCTAGTTGCTGAACTTGATCTCGAGGATTCACTCGATACCTTAGTTTCCGCTGGCGCTCAGGTTGTTGTTGATTTCACAACACCAGATTCTGTTATGGCCAACCTAGAGTTTGTGATTTCAAAGAATATTCATGCAGTTATCGGAACAACTGGCTTTGACGATGCACGTATCACGAAAATCAAAAGCTTGCTCTCGACATCGAAATCAGGTGTACTCATCGCACCTAACTTCGCAATTGGCGCCGTCTTAATGATGGAGTTTGCGACAAAGGCTGCGAAGTACTTTGAATCAGCAGAAATCGTTGAGCTTCATCACCCAAACAAAGTTGATGCACCATCAGGCACAGCAGTGCGCACAGCAGAGCTCATGTCTGCAGCGCGCAAGGAAGCAGGTTTATCTGCAGGCCCAGATGCAACAACGACTTCACTCGATGGTGCACGTGGTGCAACAGTCGGACAGATTCCTGTTCACTCAGTTCGCTTACGTGGCCTTGTTGCACACCAAGAAGTTCTTCTAGGTGGCATCGGAGAGACTCTCACAATCAGACACGATTCAATTGATCGTGTTGGGTTTATGCCAGGTGTGTTACTGGGTGTTCGTCAGGTTGTTAATCATCCAGGGCTGACATTCGGCCTTGAGAACTTCATGTAAGGAGCCACCATGGCACAAGCAGATATCACAATGTACGGCGCCGATTGGTGTGGAGATTGCCGTCGCTCAAAGCGACTCTTTGAAGAACTCGATATTCAAGTTAACCACATCGATGTTGAAGTAGATAAGTCGGCTGCTGCAAAGGTGGTTGAGATCAATGGGGGAGCGCAATCGATTCCCGTCATTGTCTTCTCTGATGGAACTCACCTCACTGAGCCTTCAGATAATGATTTGAAGGCAAAACTTACAGCTCTGGGAATAATTTAGAGTCTGTAGAGCACTGCTGAAGTAATTGCAGCAGAAATTACGACAACAAAGTAAGGCGCCTTAAGTAGTAGAGCTATCACAGCAACACTGACGCCCGCCAAACGCTGATCAATGGCCCACTTTCCATCTTGAGTAATTGTCTGCACGCCCACAAGTGCGCTCAATAGCGCAATCGGAATCAACGAATTAATACGTAGCATTCGAGGATTAGTTAAATACTTCTCCGGAACGCTATGCCCTAGATATTTGAGCAGGAATGCAAGAGCGCTGGTACCAATAACCCCAATCCATAACGCATTCATCTATCGCACCTTCCAGCCGAAGGCAGCTGCAAGAAGCGCCGTTGCAATGATCGGCAAGCCTGCAGAGATAAATGGAGATAAGAGCACTGCAAGAAGAATTGAAGAAACCGCAAGACTTCGCTCGAGCTTTCCAGTAAGTCGCGGCCAGACAAGACCTAAGAATGCAGCAGGAACTGCGGCGTCTAGACCCCAAGAAGATGGATCTCCCATCGCTTGCGCACCAAGTGCTCCAAGGAGTGTGAAGAAATTCCAGAAGATATAGACACCAAAACCTGTAAGCCAGAAGCCCGCTTTCATCGCATCAGCGCCGAGGCTCTCCTGCCCAACTGCAACACCAGTTGATTCATCAATTGTTACTTGAGCTGCAATGACTCTCTTTACTCCGCGAACTTTAAGGATTGGCGCCATTCGCAATCCATATAAACCATTTCGAATTCCAAGGAGAGATGCTGTAGCAATTCCAGAGATTGCGCTGCCACCTGCACCCATAACGCCAACAATTGCGAATTGTGATGCTCCTGAGAAGGTCAATAGTGAGAGCAGACAAGTCTGCAGAAGTGAGAATCCAGCAGCGATACTTGCAGCGCCAAATGCAGTTCCATAGAGGCCAACTGTGAAGGAGACGCTCAGACTCTGGGTCGCGGTGGTGCGGTTCACTCTGGACACGCGGACATTCTGCCCTAGATATCCATAAAGGGTAGGGGGGTTAAAAGATAAGGTGCGCTCATGTCTGAAACAGTGATCTTTAGAGACGATGTATCGGTAGAACTCATCAAAGCAAGCGCAAGTGATGCAGATGTTATTTGGGCTGCACGTGTATCAACCGCCGGTGAGCAGTCGATGGATGAGATTGGTGAAGACCCTGCACGTTCTGCTGGACTTATTAACTATCTAGCTCGCGAACGCCATGGGTCACCTTTTGAGCACACCTCGATGACATTCTTCGTCTCAGCCCCAATCTTTGTCTTCCGCGAATTTATGCGTCATCGCATCGCGTCATATAACGAAGAGTCTGGTCGCTATCGCGAACTCAAGCCAGTTTTCTATATTCCATCAAAGGAACGTAAATTGATTCAGGTCGGCAAGACTGGTGCATACACATTTGAAGATGGCACACCAGAGCAATTTGAAATCTCAGTCAAGGCGATGAAAGATGCATATCTCATCGCATACGATTCTTATCAGAAGATGCTTGAAGCAGGCGTTGCACGCGAAGTTGCACGCGTGGTGCTGCCTGTTGCAACATACTCATCAATGTATGTAACTATGAATGCACGTGCACTGATGAATTTCTTATCACTTCGCACAGCCCGCGAGGGATCGCATTTCCCAAGCTACCCTCAACGAGAAATTGAGATGGTCGCTGAAAAAATGGAAGCGGAATTCGCGAAATTGATGCCTTTGACCTATGGGGCGTTTGAAAAATCTGGTCGTATCGCTCCTTAAGCGATAAGATTCCCAGATGAGTATCAAGCCACCTTTCGGCCGTTTAATTACGGCGATGGTCACCCCTTTTGATAAAGATGGGGCGATCGATTGGGATGGCGTGGCAAAGCTCGCACAGCATCTTGTTGATACAGGACATGATGGCATTGCAGTTAACGGAACTACTGGTGAAGCTCCAACAACAAAATCATCGGAAAAACTTGAGATTATCAAAGTCGTAAAGAGCGTTGTCGGCGACAAAATTACTGTTCTCTCAGGTGCGGGCGATAACGAAACTTCTTACACCGTCGAACAAGCAAAGCGTTCACAAGATGCGGGCGCAGATGGTTTGCTCGTCGTAACTCCGTATTACAACAAGCCACCACAGGCGGGTATCGAGGCTCACTTCCGCGCAGTTGCTGCGGCAACCAATCTTCCCATCATGATGTATGACATACCTGGTCGCACAGGCGTTGAAATTGAATCTGACACAATCGTGAAGCTCTTTGATACTGTCGAAAATATTGTTGCCCTTAAAGATGCAAAGGGAAATATTGCAGCCACCTCATGGGTAATTAAGCGTTGTGGAGTCCCTGTTTACTCAGGAGATGACATCCTTAATCTTCCATTCTTATCTGTTGGCGCAGTTGGTTTTGTATCAGTCTGCGGCCATACAGTTGGAAAGCAACTCAAGGCGATGTTAGAGGCGTGGTTTGCAGGTAACGCTCCCCGTGCCCTTGAAATTCATCAAGAGTTATTGCCAGTCTTTACTGGAACATTCCGCACACAAGGTGCAATTTTGACTAAGGCAGCGATGTCACTCATGGGACTTCCCGGAGGAACTACTCGTCTGCCACTCGTTGATGCAACCGAAGCACAGATTGCGCAGCTACGCGTAGATCTCACTGCTGGTGGCGTCAAGCTAAAGAATTAACTAATGACACAACATCCCCATCCAAACCTCGGCACGCCTGGAAAATTAGTTAAAGATGGTCTGCGTATAGTCGCTTTAGGTGGAATCTCTGAGATCGGTCGCAATATGACCGTCTATGAGATGAATGGAAAGCTCCTGATTGTCGATTGTGGTGTCTTATTCCCTGAAGATAATCAACCAGGAATTGATTTAATTTTGCCTGACTTTAGCTATATCCGCGATCGCCTCGATGATGTCGTTGGAATCTTTCTTACACATGGCCATGAAGACCATATCGGCGCAGTTCCATATCTATTGCGCGAACGTGGTGATATTCCTATCTATGGATCACCACTGACCATCGCTCTCATTTCAGCTAAATGTAAAGAACACCGCGTCTCTCCGCTCACTCGCGAAGTCCGTGAAGAGATGCGCGAAGATGTTGGACCGTTTGAACTCGAGTTTGTTGCAGTGAACCACTCGATTCCAGATGCACTAGCGGTTGCAATTCATACAAAGGCCGGGACCGTTTTACACACCGGTGACTTTAAGATGGATCAATTGCCTCTCGATGGTCGCATCACAGATCTGCGCACCTTCGCTCGCTTAGGTGAAGAAGGCGTCGACCTCTTCCTTGTTGATTCAACAAATGCTGATGTCCCAGGATTTACTCCATCTGAGCGCGAGATTATGCCCGCACTCAATCGAGTTATAGCTTCTACTAAGCGCCGAGTAATTGTCGCCTCATTTAGCTCACATGTTCACCGCGTTCAACAAGTTATTGATACTGCCGCGCTGCATAATCGCAGAGTTGCATTTATTGGGCGGTCAATGATTCGCAATATGAAGATTGCTCAAGATATGGGCTACCTCAACGTCCCATCAGGAATTCTCTTCGATGCACGCGAACTCGATAATTACGATGATCGAGTTGTTCTCATCTGCACTGGCTCTCAGGGCGAACCAATGGCAGCTCTTTCGCGTATGGCCAATGGCGATCACCAAATTCGAGTTGGCGATGGAGATACCGTCATTCTCGCCTCATCTCTAATTCCAGGAAATGAAAACTCAGTCTTTAGAGTGATCAATGAACTCACACGTTTTGGTGCAAAGGTGGTTCATAAAGCTAATGCAATGGTGCATGTTTCTGGCCATGCAGCAGCAGGCGAACTTCTCTACTGCTACAACATTGTGAAGCCGAAGTATGTAATGCCAGTTCACGGCGAATGGCGACACCTAAAGGCAAATGCTGAGATCGCAATTGAATCTGGAGTTCCACGTGAGAACGCTTTCATTATTGAAAATGGAATTGTTGTAGACCTTGTCAATCATGAAGCTGAAGTTGTCGGAGCTGTTCCGTGCGGATTTGTATATGTCGATGGTGGAAGTATTGGAGACATTACCGAATCTTCACTTAAGGATCGCAGAATTTTGGGCGAAGAAGGATTTATCTCCGTCATTGTGGTTATCGAATCGCAGACTGGAAAAATTGTTGCTGGCCCCGATATTCATGCTCGCGGATTTAATGAAGATGAAGCGCTCTTTGATGAAGTTAAGGGACAGATTGAAAAAGCTCTTACCGCCGCTGTTGCAGAAGGCGTCAATGGAACACATCAACTTTCACAAGTAGTTCGTCGAACAATTGGGGGATGGGTGGGTCAGAAGCACCGACGCCGTCCGATGATCGTTCCCGTAGTCGTTGAGGTTTAAACGGCGCGCCTAAGCAGCAAGAAAAAACTCTCCACCTAAGATTGAAGGTGTGGCTAAGACGAAGAAACGCACATCCTCACGGTCGATACCCAAGGTAATCGCATCTGGGCTAGCCACACTCTGGCGCTTCATTGCTAAATCTTTGGGTGCATCAATTCGATATGTAGCTCGCGGAGCCCGTGATTTAGATCCGGAACATCACCGCGATGGAGCAGCGCTTCTCGTTCTTATTCTCTCCCTTGCAGCTATCGCAGGTACTTGGTTTCACGCAGATAATTTTGTGGGAAGAAATCTTTACTCATTCTTCTATGGTGCATTTGGTCGCGTAGGAGTTCTCACTCCTTTGGTGCTGATCTACTTCGCTGTAAGGCTCTTTAGAAAACCAGAAGATGGACATATAACTGGTCGAATCACCATTGGAACTCTCACACTTCTGATTAGCGCAACTGGACTAGCGCACTTACTAAATGGATCTCTAGGATCTAGCAATCCAATGGGAGCTACCGCAATTCGTGAAGGTGGGGGATTGCTTGGCTATTGGGTAGCTAAACCATTGGTAGCGCTCATGACATCTCTCTTGGCATACCCACTCCTCTTGGCAATATTCTTCTTCGGTTTGCTGATTATTACCGCAACCCCAATCTCTAAGGTCGCATCAAAGCTTCGCGTCATCTGGGTCTGGCTCTTATCTAAGAAGCCATCGCGACGAGAAGATGGCTTTGAAATTTCAGATACACCACCATTTGAATCACCAGTAGTTGCCTGGAACGCTGATTCAGATGATGGGCCAGATGATGAGATTAGCGAAGATGAGTTTGATGAAGAGTTCACGGTTGAGATTCCCAAGGCCCCACTGGATACTCAACTCAAAGAGGCGCCCAAGAGCGATAGACGCCCAGAGCAGTTATTACTAACAAGTGATACCAAGTATGAGTTACCGTCTCACGATCTCTTGAAGGTTGGACCAGCGGCAAAGGCTAAGAGCAAGGTAAACGACACCGTTGTTGCTTCATTGACCGAGGTCTTTAAGCAATTTGAGATTGATGCAGTCGTCACTGGTTTTATGCGTGGACCAACCGTTACTCGCTATGAAGTTGAGCTGGGAAATGCAGTTAAGGTCGAGCGAATTACGGCGCTTTCAAAGAATATTTCTTATGCTGTAGCAAGTAGCGAAGTCCGTATTCTCTCGCCTATCCCAGGTAAATCAGCGGTGGGAATTGAGATTCCGAATGCCGACCGCGAGATTGTTGCGCTCGGGGATGTCATGCGTTCAAGTGTTGCAGGACAAGATCACCACCCGATGCTTGTGGCTCTTGGTAAAGATGTAGAGGGCAATTTCGTCTGTGCAAACTTAGCCAAAATGCCTCACTTACTCGTTGCAGGTGCGACAGGTGCCGGTAAGTCATCGATGATTAACGCGATGATTACCTCTATTTTGATGCGTGCTACACCTGATGATGTTCGATTAATTCTTATTGATCCAAAGCGTGTAGAGCTCACTGCGTACGAGGGCATTCCTCACCTCATTACCCCAATCATCACTAACCCTAAGAAGGCAGCCGATGCACTTACATGGGTAGTTCGTGAGATGGATCTACGTTATGAAGATTTGGCAACTTTTGGCTTCCGTCATATTGATGATTTCAATAAAGCGGTACGTGCAGGCAAAGTTGTAGCGCCACCAGGATCTGATCGAGTAGTCGAGCCATATCCGTACCTACTTGTCATCATCGATGAACTTGCAGATTTGATGATGGTTGCAGCTCGTGAAGTCGAAGAGTCTGTTGTGCGCATTACGCAGCTCGCACGTTCTGCAGGTATTCACCTTGTACTTGCAACGCAACGTCCAAGCGTTGATGTCGTTACAGGTCTTATCAAGGCCAATGTGCCATCGCGTTTATCATTTGCAACTTCTTCACTTGCAGATAGCCGAGTCATTCTTGATAGCCCGGGTGCTGAGAAGCTCATCGGACAAGGTGATGGCCTCTTTATTCCTATGGGCGCTAGCCGTGCAATTAGAATTCAAGGCGCTTATGTTTCAGAGCGCGAGATTGAAGCGGTTACAAATCATGTTAAGAAGCAACTCTCACCTCGATATCGTGATGATGTAACCCAGGTTGCTCAAGTAAATAAGAATCTTGATAAAGAGATTGGTGACGATCTAGAGATTCTCATTCAGGCAGTTCAACTTGTGGTCAGCACGCAATTTGGTTCGACTTCAATGTTGCAGCGAAAGTTGCGAGTTGGATTTGCAAAAGCTGGAAGGTTGATGGACCTTATGGAATCCCGAGGTATCGTCGGACCATCTGAAGGATCTAAGGCTCGTACCGTGATGGTGAAGCCTGACGAAATCGATTCCGTACTTGCCACGCTGCGCGACTACTAAACCAAAATTTTAGAGTTGGATTTAGGGGTGAGATGACCCTTCAGGGGTCAAAACGGTTCCCTTACCTCTACTGCCGGATTTAGAATCAGGGCATGACCACTGGCAGCGAATTACGCGATCGTCGCGAGAGTGCCGGGCTTTCCATTGAACAGCTCGCATCGTTGACGAGTATTCGCATGGGTCTGATCACCGAGATGGAGAACAATAAATTTGTTCACTGCGGTGGAGATACATATGCCCGCGGTCACTTAAAAAATATCGCTCTTCGTCTAGGTCTTGAACCAAATCATTTTGTTGAGATGTATAACTCCGAGCACTCAATGGATCAGCGAGCGATTCACGATCTGCTTGCAGAAAATAACGTTGCATCAATTCCGCGCGAGGGCAAAACCTTATCTTGGAAAATTCCTGCTCTGATTTCAATAGTTATTTTGTTAGTTATTGGATCCATTCAGATTGTCATGAGCAATCAAAGTACAGAAGTTGTGGCCCCTGTTGTTAAGCAGAGCGCAACACCTACTCCGGTAGCAGAGCCAACTGAAACCGCGACACCAACACCAGTTGCAGAACCGACAGATACATCCGCCGAAGCTGCAGGTCCAGTGACTCTTAAGTTATCTGCTGTTCGTGGAAACTCATTTATCAATATTGTTGTTGATGGCAAGAGTGTTCTCAAAGGATCTATCTTCCAAGGTGATGAGAAGAGCTTTACAGGAAAGAGTTCAATCAGCCTCTACCTAAGTAACCCTGCGGGAGTAGATGTAACTCACAATGGCAAGTTATTGGCCCCACTAGGTGGGCAGAATCAAGAAGTTCGTCGAACCTTCAGATAGGTCATCCCTTAACTTTCAATAAGGCTGTAGCATCACCTGCATGTCGCGTACGGTTGCTATAGTCACAATGGGCTGCGCCCGTAATGAAGTAGATTCCGAAGAGCTCGCAGGCAGATTAGCGGCCGATGGTTGGACGTTAGTTGATGATGTTGAATCTGCAGAAGTCGCCGTTGTAAATACATGTGGCTTTATTGAATCTGCCAAGAAAGATTCTGTCGATGCACTTCTTGAGGCAAACTCACTCAAAGGCCACGGAACAACAAAAGCAGTCGTTGCTGTTGGCTGCATGGCAGAACGCTACGGAAAAGAGCTTGCAGAAGCCCTTCCTGAAGCAGATGCGATTTTAGGTTTCGACGATTATCAAGATATCTCTGAACGTTTGCAATCAATCATTAGCGGTAAAACCCACACGCCACATGTGCCACGCGATCGCAGAGCGCTCCTGCCTATTGCACCATCTGATCGACCAGCAGCGCGTGGTGAGAGCTATGCATCATCACTTGGGGCAGGCGGTTCACTCTTCCGCAAGCGC
>JBIICC010000113.1:0-2699 GCA_044239085.1 Candidatus Planktophila sp. | reverse complement strand
AAGATCTTGGATGAGCAGGCTTGGGGCAGTAGTCATTTCTTAACCAATCACTCGGAAAATCAGAGATATCAAGAGAGCAAAGAATGGAAGTGCAAGAGCTGTGAGCCATGAACTCATTTCAACTTTCTTACTTTCCGTGTGTGGAAGTTCTCCTGTAAATCCTCTAGAGAGCATCGCAAGGTGGACTCGCTCTCCTCTTTCATAAGATCGAATAAAGAGAGCAGCAGCCGAAGTGGCAATGACCTTCCAATGCTTAATACCAGTTGCGTGAAAACCTCGAGACTCGCGAGCAATCTTCATTCGCTCCATCTCATCGCTAATGACATTTACATATCGCAACATGAAAGATGCGATTTGCACCATTAGTAATGGCAACTTAAGGCGCTCTAGCCCTCTCAGGATTTCACGAGCCGTGGTTGTCGTTGAAAGCACTACTGCAATCATCACACCGAGCGTTCCCTTGGCAACGATTGAGCCACCAGCCAGAAGACCTTCTCGGTAGAGATTGAATGGACCCAATTGGAAACGTTCGCCTTTTCCAAAGAAGGGCATCAGGATTGCAAAGAAGATAAATGGAATTTCGATCAGTGCGCGCTTAAAGAGGGTGAGAATTGAGATCTTTGCAGCAATTGTCGAAGCGAGAACAAGGGCGAAGAAGGCGATAAATGCTGGCCATACGGTTATTGGGGTGGAAACAACGACGAATATAAAGAGAAGTACGGTGACAATCTTTAAATGCGAAGGCAGCGAATGCACCACTGAGTGGCGATGGATATAGAGGCGCTCTCCAACATCATGGCCATGATGGTGACCATGTGAATGAACTTGATCAGCTACTGGGTTTTTAGTATTTATTTCTCTGCACCCGAGCGACGTCGCAGAACAAGGAATAACCCTGTCGAAACTCCTGCCGTCGCAAGTACACCGATAACTCCTGCAGTACCGGTGGATAGACGTTCATTATCAACGCCCTTCACACCGTAATCAGCGAGAGTAGTGTCTGCATTGGTATTCTCTTTAGCAGTCTCGATAAATCCAATATCTTCAGCCACCTTTTCAAGTCCATCTGGACTAGAAGATGCGTAGTAAGAAGCAAAGCCTGCAATGAAGAGACTGACGGCAAATCCAGCGATTAGTAACTTCTTATCATTCTTCATATTAGCTTTATTCACTGTGATTTCCTCATCTCAAGAGTTACTTTTTCGCCGCGGTATCCATACACAAGATCTGATCGCGAAGCCATGACTGCACCTACAGCGAGCGCAGAAATAATTCCCTCACCGATTCCGATAAGAATGTGAGTGCCTACCATCGCAGCTAAGACGGCTGAGACAGAGAAGGTTGCAGTTCCACCGATTGCATATTGCAGAACAAATCCTGCCGCGGCAACCGGAACAGAGATAAGGCCCGCGATAAATGCAGCGATAGAGATTGAAGATTTATTCTTTGGCAAGATTTTCTTAACAAGTAGAAATGCTCCGTAGCCGACCCAGACGCCAATCAGAGACATATTGAAGACGCTGAGTCCGAGTGCGCTTAACCCACCATCTGCAAATAGAAGTGCTTGTAGGATAAGAACAACTGTAAGAGCGAGCGTTGCAACCCATGGCCCCACCAAAATTGCAGCAAGTGCGCCACCGAGTAAATGTCCGCTAGTACCGGCAGCAACTGGGAAGTTGATCATCTGAACCGCAAAGATAAATGTTGCGGTGAGTCCCGCAAGAGGCGCTGTCTTCTCATCGAGTGATGCGCGAGCTCCCTTAAGGGAGACGGCTACGCCTGCTGCAGCGATGCCAGCAAAGGCGACAGAGGTAGGGATATCGATAAAGCCATCAGGAATATGCATGGATAAATAGTAATGCAAATGATTCGCATCTGCATCTTGAAGGCATCTGAGAGGGAGCGGAGAGGAATCTCCGCCAAGCCACAGGGAAATAACCGCGCCAGCCCCAGCGTTAGGTCTAGAGTGCAGGAATCTGCCAGGGCGAGCAACGGGGAGGTCACTGATGAGCGATGATGAAGGTCAGGACGAGCTGGTTACTGAGGAAATGCTCTGGGATCGAATCCCAGAAGTTCATGGCGAAGAACGTGCAAATACTTATTACGAACTCTCTGCCCGAATCTTTGCTCGCGGTCAATATGACGAAGCGTTGGCGCTCGCAGAAACTGCGCGAGATATTTTCTCGGAACTTGGGGCTGCAGCACCTAGCGAAGGTTTAGCACAGGCGTACTCTGCAATTGGTTATAACCTCAATCAACTTAAGCGCATGGATGAAGCTGCAACTGCAATGAGCCAAGCTGTTGCAATTCTACGCGAGAACAAATCTCCCATTGCACTTGAACTCGCCTGCACGTTGGGCGAGTGGTGGTACTCATCAAAGAATTACGAAAAGGTAATTGAAACTATGTACGAGTGCTCGCAAGAGCATCTCGTTGATGGAAATACCATCGGTGCAGCAAACGATATGCACCTGATTGGTTGCGCACATCGCGAGCTTAAGAATTACAACGAAGCAGTTATCTGCTTCCAAGAAGCACGCAAGATGTTTAAGTTAGAGAAAGAAGTAATTCATATCGCTCGCTGCGATCAGAAGATTGCATCTTGTTATGTAGAAATCGGTGAGGGAGAGAAAGCTCTTGAAGCTGCGCGTAAAGCGATAGATGTCTTTGAAACTGCACACGACCATACCCGCGAAACA
>JBIICC010000112.1:0-2702 GCA_044239085.1 Candidatus Planktophila sp. | reverse complement strand
TTTGCTTGAAGTTCAAGTCCAACATTTGCTGCCGGCCCATTAGGCATCAGCATCGGCACGGTATGTGGACTTACACCACGAGCGCCTTTCTCATTGAGATTAACAAATTGTTCGAGAAGTGTGATGACCCCACCAATACCTGATGCAATAACAACGCCAAGACGCTCTTTATCAATATCGTCCGGTGAACCCGCATCTTTCCAAGCTTCGCGAGATGCGACGAGTGCAAATTGCTCAGAACGATCGAGTCTGCGCATTTCAACGCGCTCCATCTGATCTGCGGGTTCTGTCGCAACGCGTGCAGCGAAGTGCACAGGAAGAAGTTCGCGCCAATCTTCAGTCAGAAGACGGACTCCACTCTGGCCGGCGAGAAGCGCCTTCCAAGTTGTGGCGACATCGGAACCCAGTGGAGTTGTTGCTCCAAGGCCTGTGACTACTACTCGACGTTGTGACATACCGCTAATTACTTTTTAAGGATCTACTTACGCTGCTGCGTTAACGATGAAGTTAACTGCATCGCCTACTGTTGCAAGCTCAGTTACTTTCTCGTCCGGAATCTTCACGCCAAAGCGCTCTTCGCATGCGACAACAACTTCAACCATGCTGAGTGAGTCAACTTCTAGATCGTCAGTGAAGTTCTTATCGAGCTCGATTTTTGCAGCTGGGATACCCGCTACTTCTTCAACAATCTCTTTGATTCCTGCAAGTACATCTGCTTGTGAAAGCGCCATTGTTATTCCTTTATCTATTGAATTACTTAATTGTGCCGACCTATTGGGGACAGGTGTGTAATTGTCTATGAAAAGTAGGCTTACTTCCCAGTAATCGGGCAGTAATTACAAGAAAAATTATGGTTTAGGCGGTAATTTCACAACTTGGCCCGCGTAAACGAGACCTGCGCCATATCCGATCAAGAGCGCCAGCTTGCCATGCAATTCTGGATGTTCCTTGAGAAGTGCATCCATTGCAAGAGGAATTGAAGCAGCAGATGTATTTCCATTGGTGCGAATATCATCTGCAATCACAACAGAGTCAGGCAGATTCATCTCTTTAGCCATCGTTTCAATGATTCGAACATTGGCCTGATGCGGAATAAAGACATCTAAATCATCAACGGTAAGGCCAGCAGATTCAAGTGCCTTTACTGCCGCCTTACTCATAGAGAAAACTGCCCAGCGAAATACTTTCTGTCCTTCTTGAGAAATATTAGGCCACTTACTTCCAGCTTTAGTCAGCTGTGTTTCAACATCACGAACATCTATCCACGATGGATTCATCAAAATTGCATCGCGGCTATCGGCATCAGATCCCCATTCGACGGGGCCAATGCCAGCATCCTTACTTGCACCGATAACAACTGCGCCGGCGCCATCTGCAAAGATAAATGCCGTTGCGCGATCATTTGGGTCTGTGAAATCTGAGATCTTCTCAGCTCCTACAACTAGAACAGTCTTTGATGTTCCAGCCTTAATGAAGTCATGGGCCATTGAGACGCCATAACAGAAGCCGGCACAAGCAGCGTTGATATCAAATGCAGCAGCCTTTGGATGGCCTAACTTCTGCAAGATTGCAGTGGCGGCCGATGGCGCTTGGAACGGAAAGGTAATTGTTGCAACAATTAAAGTATCGATATCGGTAATGGAGAGCTTGGCATTTTTAAGTGCATCTTCAACAGCCCATGTAGCCATCTCAAGAAGTGATTCGGATTCATCTGCAAAGCGACGTGACTCAATACCGGTACGTTGTTGAATCCACTCATCGCTAGATTCAATGCGATCGACAATCTCAGAGTTAGGAACTAATCTCTTTGGTCGGTAAGAACCCACTGCAAGTATTTGGCTCTCGCTACCTGACTTGGTGCCAATTACTTTCTGAATTGAAGATGACATTAGATGCCTCCGTGAGCTGCAGCGAATTCACGCGCAGCATCGATATCTGCAGGTGATTTAAGAGCGAATTGCTCAATTGTAGGCACAGCTCGCTTGATTAATCCGACAAGTGTTCCAGCTGGTGCAACCTCGATAACACCAGTAGCGCCGAGGCTTGCAAGGCGCTCCATACATAAATCCCAGCGAACAGGGTTGGCAATCTGGTTGACGATGCGATTGAGAATCTCACGGCCTTCACTTACCTCTTCGCCATCGCGATTAGAGATAACTGGAACAGTTGGTTCCGTTGGGCTAAGTGACTGCGCAAGAGCGCGCAGTGGTTCAACTGCAGGTTGCATATAAGAGGTGTGAAATGCGCCGGCAACGGCCAATGAGCGAACTCGCGCACCTTCAGGGGCAAGTTGTGCAAGTGCATCAAGACTTCCTGCCGCAACGATCTGTCCACCGCCATTGTCATTAGCTGCAACGAGTCCTAGATCTGAGATTGCTTTCAGCACCACTTCACGATCTCCGCCAAGAACTGCAGACATTCCTGCTGGCGTTGTTGCAGCAGCTTTGGCCATTTCAATTCCACGTGCACGAACTAACTTCATTGCATCTAGGGCTGAGAGTGAGCCTGCAATTGATGCCGCAGTTATCTCTCCAACGGAGTGTCCTGCAACGTATGAAAATTTTCCAGAAAGGTTCAGAGCATGTGCGCTCAATAATCCCGCAGCGACGATAAGTGGTTGTGCGTTAGCAGTATCTTTAATCTCATCTGCATCGGCTGTAGTTCCGAGATGAATCAGATCAAGGCCAATACTTTCTGACCAG
>JBIICC010000111.1:0-2711 GCA_044239085.1 Candidatus Planktophila sp. | reverse complement strand
GCTGAGTAAGTAATGGCATATCAACGTTTAATCGTCTGCGGAGATTCCTACTCTGAGGGAATGACCGATGAAGTCATCGATGGAAAGTATCGAGGCTGGGCAGATCGTGTTGCAGATGTCATGGCGAAAGCCCATCCTGATTTCACATATGTAAATCTTGCAATCCGCGGCAAATTACTTGGACAAGTTGTAGAAGATCAAGTTCCAGCGGCTCTTGGCTTCGTCAAAGGTCCAGATACCTTGGTCTCATTTCACGCAGGTGCAAACGATGCGCTGCGCCCTGGATATCAAGCAGATGTTGCAATCAAGTTATATCAAGAGGCAGTTCGGTTAATTGCTAAATCTGGTGCACAGTTGATGCTCTTTACAGTTTTAGAGAACACTGGCAATAAGGGGCGCGGTGCAGAAGTTTGGCAGAAGCGTTTCTCTGAATTTAACAAGGGCGTGCGTCAGGTCGGTGCTGAAGTCGGTGCGATCGTTGTCGATGCAAACCAAGAGCGCTTCTTTAGCGATCGCAGGTTCCTTGCATTTGATCGCCTTCACTTAAATGCAGAGGGCCATAACCGCTGCGCACAAGCTGTGCTTGAAAAGTTGGACTTGCCATTTGATTCTGCTTGGCGCACACCGTTGCCACCTGCAAAGAAAACTCCATGGATTATTGAAAAGCTCATCACCGTTGCATGGTTCTTTGTCTTCGCACTTCCGTGGATATTCCGCAGAATTCGAGGGAAGTCATCAGGTGATGGCAGAAGCGCTAAGTACCCAATGCCGGTAAAGTGGCCAGTTAAATAGTTTTAACGGTCCACGTGAAGCTGTAAGTACCGCCAGCAACTAAGTATTGAGGCAAGGTATCTGGCCCGCAGGATGCAGTTCCTAGCCCACGGTGTGCAGCATCGATATGAACAACGGTATCCCCAGATGGGACTAGTTCAACATCGTGAGTCGCATCCGCTAATTGCGCAGCGGTGAATGGGTTTACAGAAACTTGCAGAGGTGAATCTAGATTGATCTGAATTCCATTGCCTGCGTTATCTCTCAATTGCATCCATCGCACATCTGCATGGCCGCCATTTTCTTGCGGGCGAACGTATGGAACATATTGCTGTGCAACAGTTGAGACCCACTTGTGTACTCGACCTAATTTGCGATCGGGATAAGACTCTTGTGGCCCTGTACCAAAGTATGTGTAATTCTCAAGTGCTCCATCAATTTCGAAGACGATTCCTACGCGTGCGAGATCTTCACATTTTTTTGGAACTGTGATTCTCTCTTTAACTGAGAAACCATTCTCTACTGCCGTGATTATTTGTTGTTCCTTAATTACTAATCCAGTACTTGTCTGCCAGGTGCTATCAATTTTGTATGACTTAGCACTTTCAGAAATTGTGCAATCGGTACGAGTTAGTTCACGAGCGCCGTAGCGCTCCCACTTAGCAGCAATATGCCCGATGCGGTCATTATCTGTTGGGGCGCGCCACAAAGATGGTTCAGGAGCGGTAACGCCAAATGGAAGGTTAATCTCACCGGATTCGTTTACTGCATTTTCAAAGAGTGGATTTGATTTACCTGCAGGCGCTGAGATCTTCTTAGAAGGAAGTGTGAACTGTGCCCAGGCGACTTCGTGCCCAGCTACTGCCCAATCAGTTCTACTTTTCTGAACGATAGAGAAATTGATAAATCTCTCTCCTGCATTAGTTGCCTTAAGTAAATGCTTTGATTTGATTGTCAGCTTGACGCTCTTACGGGCAGGAACGTTCGGCAGAACTAGATGGCCTTCGTCGAGGATTTCTCCATTGCAAGTGATGCTCCAAGTGCCTTCAAAGTCGCTGAAATCCTTGAAGAATTGCTTATTGCGAATAATGAATTGACCGGCAGATGCTTTGGTCGCGGTGATTTCAACGGGCGCCGCAATTGCCTTGAATTCATACATCGCAGGTTTTGGTGTGCGATCTGGAAAGACCATTCCATCGCAGACAAAGTTTCCATCATGGCGAACTTCGCCGAAATCTCCGCCGTATGCATAACGAGTACTGCCATCGGCAAGAGTTTGCACAAGGCCGTGATCCCAGAACTCCCAGATAAATCCGCCTTGCAGACCTGGTGTTGAATGGATTGCCTTCCAGTATTCGGCCAGAGTTCCATTTGAGTTACCCATCGCATGCGAGTACTCGCACATGATTAATGGACGATCTTGTTTTCCAGATTTTGCATAACTGACGATTGCAGAGATTGATGGATACATCGGCGCAATGATGTCGGTCAGTGCATGTCCTCCGCGCCAATCTCCGGTGATGCCGCCTTCATAGTGAAGTGGGCGAGAAGAATCGAGTGCGCGGGCATATGTGGCTGCAGCAAGAAGATTCTTACCTTTACCTGATTCGTTTCCTAGTGACCAGAGAATTACAGATGGATGGTGAATATCGCGCTGGATCATGCGACCAACACGTTCGATAAAAGCTGATGCATAGCGTGGATCATCACAAATCGAATCGTAAAAGGCATGCGCTTCAACGTTAGCTTCATCAATCACATAGAAACCAAGTTCATCGCAGAGATCGAGAAATGCTGGGTCGTTTGGATAATGCGATGTTCGAACTGCATTGAAATTCCAACGCTTCATCTCGAGTAAATCCTGGCGCATATCATCTCGAGTAAGAACACGCCCTGTGTTGCGATTAAAGTCATGGCGATTGACGCCATAGATGATGACT
>JBIICC010000005.1:0-39604 GCA_044239085.1 Candidatus Planktophila sp. | reverse complement strand
ATGGATATTCAGAGGAAAGATTTTTAAGTATTGGTCGGGCATCAATTTCGGAATCAGAGTTTGCGACGACATCGCGAGCCAAAACGACCTTATCTACCCCGTTGGAATTAACTCTATTAATCACCTCAGTAACGCGCTTCTTCCATTCATCTGCGCTCAGAGTTCCATCGCTAAAGGTGAAGGTAGATGGGGCTAAAGATGCAGCTCTTTCAGGGAGCTGCGGCTGAGCATCGCTTCCAATCCAGGTAATCCATGAGTTGGAACCCTTCTGGCCCACAATAACTTTAGGAATTACGAGTACAGATTCTTGATTTCGATCGAAAGAGAAAGAGGTAAAGAGAACTGGGCCAGTGCCGCTGCCGTGAACAGAGTTTGAGATTGAGAAGGTTTCTAGTTGTTGGTGCCACCATTTGCGGGCATCTTCAAAGCGATCACGGCCAGAAACCGTTGTTGATGCATGTACGCCCCAACCCACAAGACCTTCACCGCCTCTGACCCACATAAATTGCTCACCTGCGGGCAGTAAATCAAGTAGCGGCAGATGTTCGCCGATACGTGAAGTAGTTACGGGAATTAATGGGGACATAGAGTAAATGACTTACTTATTGAGAGTACGTGAAATCTTGCGCCAGATAAGGGGCAGCGATGTTGCTGTAATTGCAATCTTAAGAAGCTCTCCGAAGATAAATGGTGTTAGGCCTGCAGCAAACGTTGCAGACCAAGAGAGCTCGAGCGACAAGTGCAACCATGTAAGTCCGAAGAAGAAGATGGTTGCATCGCCAAGCAAGAGCGCTGGAAATGAAGTTTTAAATTTTTGATCAGCTTTGCGATCTGCGAGATATCCAAGCAATAAAGATGCAACGAACATTCCAACGAGATATCCACCGGTTGCTCCAAGGAGTCGATCGATTCCGTGGTTTGCAGCAGTTGCAGATGGCGCAAAGACGGGAGCTCCAGCAATTCCAGCAAGGAGATATGTTGCAAATGTTGTGACACCAAGGCGAGCGCCATAGGTAGTTCCGATTAAGAGAACTGCAAGGGTTTGACCCGTAACTGGAACTGGTGAACCTGGAACTGGGATTGCAACCTGCGCCATCAAGGTAATGAAGCCAACGCCACCCATGACAAAGAGAGCTTGAGTCAGTGCGCTGCTGCGAGGAAATACTGTTGCGCGTAAAGAGCCCTGGTGAAGTGACATCTGTGAACCTCTCGATTACAAGTTGTGCGCAGAGCCTACTCTCAGCGAGAATAGCCATATGTCACGAGCCAATATGGATAAGAACCCCGAGGAAGTCGCAGCGATGTTCGACGGGGTCGCCAAGCGCTATGACCTGGTAAATGACCTTCTGAGCCTGGGCCAGACCAAATCTTGGCGCCGGGCCACCACCAAGATCATCGCCCCACGCCCAGGAATGAAGATTCTCGACCTCGCAGCCGGCACAGGCTCGAGCTCTGAGCCACTGGCTGCCGCAGGAGCCGATGTCATCCCAGCTGATTTCAGCGAGGGGATGCTTGAGGCAGGGCGTAAAGCCCGTCCTCACCTGCCCTTTACCAAGGCTGATGCCCTGAATCTGCCCTTTAAAGATGGCCAGTTTGACCTTGTGACCATCTCTTTTGGGCTGCGCAATACCCAAAATACCGAGAAGGCGCTGTCAGAGATGCTGCGAGTAACCAAGCCTGGGGGAGAGATCGTAATCTGCGAATTCTCGAGCCCGACCTTTGGTCCCTTTCGAACCATTTACACCAATTACCTCATGAGGGCACTTCCAGCGATCGCATCGAAGACCTCATCAAATCCCGATGCCTATATCTACCTTGCTGAATCGATTCGGGCATGGCCAAATCAGGTGGCGCTCGCCGCCAAAATCAAGGCAGCTGGCTGGGTCGATGTCACGTGGAGCAACCTCACCGGCGGGGTTGTCGCAGTTCACAAGGCCCGCAAGCCGTAATTGTTTCAGCCTCTCTAGATAGCGTTTAGTATTTCGCTCGTGAGCGGAAACCCATATATCCCAATTATCGTGATTTTCGCGATTGGCTTTGGCTTTGCCGCTTTCTCCGTAGCGATTGCGTCGGTCACAGGACCTGCCCGCTACAACCGCGCCAAGTTAGAGGCGTACGAGTGTGGAATCGAACCGTCTCCACAGGCGCTTGAGGGCGGTCGCTTTCCCGTCAAATACTTCCTAACAGCAATGCTCTTTATCGTCTTCGATATTGAAATCGTATTTCTCTATCCATGGGCAGTTACATTCGACCAGCTTGGTCTCTTCGGATTAGTTGAGATGGCAATTTTTATCGGCACTGTATTTATTGCATTTGCATATGTATGGCGCCGCGGCGGATTGGAATGGGATTGAAAATGATGGAGCTGAAAGCGTTGAAGGGGTGTAGCTAGTGGGACTAGAAGATAAGTTACCAAGCGGAGTTCTACTTTCAACTGTAGAAGGTCTTGCTGGATATATGCGCAAGAGCTCTGTCTGGCCTGCAACATTCGGTCTTGCATGTTGTGCAATTGAGATGATGGCACTTGGTTCAGCTCCAAAACATGATATTTCACGCTTCGGAATGGAGCGTTTCTCAGCAT
This sequence comes from Candidatus Planktophila sp., assembly GCA_044239085.1. GTDB lineage: Bacteria > Actinomycetota > Actinomycetes > Nanopelagicales > Nanopelagicaceae > Planktophila. The sequence continues at coordinate 37,023 of JBIICC010000005.1, read as the reverse complement.
CACCTCGTCAAGCAGATCTCATGATCGTTGCAGGTCGCGTCTCACAGAAGATGGCGCCAGTGCTTCGTCAGATTTACGATCAAATGACAGCACCTAAGTGGGTTATCTCAATGGGTGCTTGTGCATCATCGGGTGGAATGTTTAACAACTATGCAATCGTGCAAGGTGTCGATCACATCGTGCCGGTAGATATTTATTTGCCAGGTTGCCCACCACGTCCAGAACAATTGATGGATGCAATCATCAAGCTACACACTCTTATTAGCGATACAAAGCTTGGTCCAAATCGCGAAGCAGTAATTAAGGAAGTTGAACTCGCAGCGATGAACGCGAAGCCAACGATCCAGATGAAGGGGTTGCTGGCGTAAATGAGCGAAGAGCAAACAGGTATGTTCGGAGCTTCAGGCACCGGAGATACCTCAGGGTACGGCGGCCTTGTCCGCACAGCTGCATCTATGGGCTCTACAGAACGCCCATTTGGTAGCTACTTTGACCAGGTTGCAGACGATCTAGAACGCGCATACCCAGACTTTGCTGATGCAATTACACGCGTTGTCGTTGATCGTGGAGAACTCACACTTCATATTAAGAAGTCACGACTTGTCGAAGTCGCACAAATCTTGCGCGACAAATTGCTCTTTGAAATGTGCATGGGAGTCTCTGGCGTTAACTATCCAGATCGCACAGGTGCAGAACTTGTTGCGGTTTATCCGTTGCTCTCGATGACAAAGAACCAGCGAATTCGTTTGGAAGTTGCGACATCAGATCTCGATCCACATATTCCATCTGTAGTAAATGTGTGGGCCGGAAACAATTGGCATGAGCGCGAAACCTTCGACATGTTCGGAATCATCTTCGATGGCCACCCAGGACTCACTCGCATCTTGATGCCAGATGATTGGGATGGACATCCGCAGCGCAAGGATTACCCACTTGGTGGAATCTCAGTTGAGTACAAAGGTGCAACAACACCGGCGCCTTCAAACCGCAGGAGCTACCAGTGACCACACGCATCGATCCATACGCATCCTCACGCGAAACAACTGAAGGCACAGTCTTCTCAGTTACCGGCGGCGATTGGGATTCACTCGTCTCTGAAATCGGAGAATCTAAAGAAGAGCGCATCATTGTAAATATGGGTCCTCAGCACCCATCAACGCACGGCGTACTGCGTCTCGTTCTTGAACTCGAAGGCGAAACAGTTACAGAGGTAAGAACAGGTATTGGTTACCTTCACACTGGAATCGAAAAGAACATCGAATATCGCAACTGGACACAAGCCGTCACATTTGCAACTCGTATGGATTACCTCGCACCAATCTTTAATGAGACTGCTTACTGCCTTGCAGTTGAAAAGCTATTGGGTATTACAAAGGATATTCCAGAGCGCGCATCAGTAATTCGCGTGCTGATGATGGAGCTCAACCGCATCTCATCTCACATGGTTGCACTCGGCACAGGCGCCCTCGAACTCGGTGCAATGGCTCCAATGTTCTTCGCCTTCCGCGATCGTGAAATCGTTCTCGATACCTTTGAAGAAATCACAGGCCTTCGCATGAATATGGCTTATGTGCGCCCTGGTGGAGTTTCACAAGATCTCCCAGCAGGTATGACAACGAAGCTTCGTGATGTTGTTAAATCACTACGTAAGAATTTCAATGACAATGCACAATTGCTTATTGGAAATACCATCTGGATGAAGCGCACCGAAGGTATTGGTTACCTCGATCTCGCAGGATGTACGGCACTTGGCATTACGGGACCGGTTCTTCGCTCTGCTGGACTTCCTTGGGATCTTCGCAAGATGCAGCCTTACTGCGGATATGAGAATTACGAATTCGATGTCATCACAGCAGATACTGCAGATGTTTACGGCCGCTTCTTAGTTCGTATGGCAGAGCTCGAGCAATCACTACGAATCATTGAACAAGCAATCGATAAGCTCGACAAACTTGAAGGTCAGCCAGTAATGGTTGCAGATAAGAAGATTGCATGGCCGGCACAGCTTGCACTCGGTGCAGATGGACTTGGAAACTCACTTGATCACATCCGCGAAATTATGGGAACTTCAATGGAGTCACTCATCCACCACTTCAAACTTGTTACTGAAGGTTTCCGCGTTCCAGCGGGCCAGGTTTATGCAGCGGTTGAATCACCACGTGGCGAACTTGCAGCACATGTTGTTTCTGATGGAGGAACACGTCCCTACCGCGTTCACTTCCGCGAACCTTCATTTAACAATTTGCAATCGATTTCAGCGATGAGCGAAGGTGGCATGGTCGCAGATATTGTTGGTGCTGTTGCTTCAATCGACCCTGTTATGGGAGGAGTGGACCGCTAATGTCAATCGATCAAACTTTAAATCACGAAGTTATGCAATCAATCATTAAGCGTTATCCACGCACACGTTCTTCAATCATGCCGCTGCTTCATTATGTGCAATCTGTTTCTGGTTATGTGACTAATGAAGGCATTGAAAAAATCTCAAAGCTTCTTGAAATCGAGACAGCAGAAGTATCTGCAGTTGCTACCTTCTACACACAGTACAAGCGCAAGCCGGTCGGTGAGTATCACGTAGGCGTCTGCACAAATACCTTGTGTGCCGTAATGGGTGGAGATGCAATCTTCTCTGCACTTAAAGAGCACCTCGGCGTTGAAAATGATGGCGTTACAGCAGATGGCAAAGTTTCTCTCGAACATATCGAGTGCAACGCTGCTTGCGATTATGCGCCGGTAGTTATGGCTAACTGGGAGTTCTACGACAACCAGACTGTCGAATCTGCAAAGGCTCTCGTCGATGGCGCACGTCAAGGAAATCCACCTGCTCCAACTCGTGGACCAAATCACCTTGTTACATACAAGGAAGCATCTGCTGTTCTTGCAGGTTTAGATGATGGCCTTGCTCGTGAAGGCGTTCAAGCAGGCGGACCAACGCTGCTCGGTTTGAAACTTTCAAAGGAAGGTAAGTAATGTCAAAGTTAACTCCCGTCCTTTCCGCTCACTGGGATGAGAAAGATTCATTCACCATTGAGGCATATACACGTCATGGTGGATATACAGCTTCGAAGAAAGCTCTTGCAATGGATCCCGATGCGGTTATCCAACTCGTAAAGGATTCAGGACTTCGCGGTCGTGGTGGCGCAGGCTTCCCAACTGGAATGAAGTGGGGCTTTATTCCACAAGGCGACGATAAAGATCATTACCTTGTTGTAAATGCTGATGAATCAGAGCCAGGTACTTGTAAAGATACTCCGCTCTTGATGGCTAACCCACACGTTCTCATTGAAGGCTGCATCATCGCGTGCCATGCAATCCGTGCAAAGCGCGCATTTATCTACATTCGCGGTGAAGTTACACATGTTGTGCGCCGCGTAAATGCAGCGATTGCAGATGCATATAAGGCGGGACATCTCGGTAACGGAATTGATGTAACTCTTCATATTGGTGCAGGTGCATATATCTGCGGCGAAGAGACAGCGCTCCTTGATTCACTCGAAGGTTTCCGCGGTCAGCCACGTCTTCGCCCACCGTTTCCTGCAATTGCAGGCCTCTATGCGCGACCAACAGTTGTTAACAATGTTGAGTCAATCTCTTCCGTTCCAGCGATTATTGCCAATGGCGCAGAGTGGTACCAATCAATGGGTACAGAGAAGTCAAAGGGCGCAACTCTTTACTCACTCTCAGGGCATGTAAATAACCCAGGACAATTTGAAGCACCACTCGGAATCACTCTGCGCGAAATTCTTGAACTTGCAGGTGGAGTTCGCACTGGACATAAGCTCAAATTCTGGACGCCAGGTGGATCATCGACACCACTCTTTACAGATGCACACCTAGATACTCCACTTGATTACGAAGGTGTAGCAGCAGCGGGCTCAATGCTCGGAACAAAAGCACTTCAGATCTTTGATGAAACAACATGTGTTGTTCGCGCAGTACTTCGCTGGACAGAGTTCTATAAGCACGAATCATGTGGAAAGTGCACGCCATGTCGCGAAGGCACTTGGTGGTTGGTTCAGATTCTGCGCGATCTAGAAAATGGAACTGGCACAGAGGCAGATCTCGAAAAACTTCTCGATCTCTGCGACAACATCATGGGTCGTTCATTCTGCGCACTTGGCGATGGAGCTACAAGCCCAATTACTTCATCAATCAAATATTTCCGCGATGAATACATTGCACACTTAACAAATGGAGCTTGCCCATTTGATCCAGTGAAATCAACTCTCTTTACTGGGGCGGTGAACTAATGACTACAACTCAAGAGTCAGCAGTTGCTGTAGAACTCATCACCGTTGTTATCGATGGTTTTGAAGTCTCTGTTCCAAAGGGAACTCTCATTATTCGCGCCGCAGAAAAACTAGGAATTCAAATCCCACGTTTCTGCGATCACCCACTGCTCGATCCTGTTGGTGCATGTCGTCAATGTTTAGTCGATGTTGAAATCAATGGTCGCGCATTTCCAAAGCCACAGGCATCATGCACAATTCCTGTTGAGCCAAATATGATCGTAAAGACACAGCTCACATCTCCTGTTGCAGATAAGGCGCAGAAAGGTGTGATGGAACTTCTTCTCGGAAACCATCCACTTGATTGCCCTGTCTGCGATAAAGGTGGAGAGTGCCCGCTGCAGAACCAAGCGATGAGCAATGGTCGTCCAGATGCACGCCTAGATGGCTATAAGCGCACATTTGAGAAGCCAATTGCAATTTCGTCATCAGTTCTACTTGATCGCGAACGCTGTGTTTTATGTGCACGTTGCACGCGCTTCTCAGAACAGATTGCATCAGATCCATTTATTACCCTCAACGAGCGTGGCGCACTGCAGCAGGTCGGTATCTACGAGAACGATCCATTTAAATCTTACTTCTCAGGAAATACTGTGCAGATCTGCCCAGTTGGCGCACTGACCGGAACCTCTTATCGATTCCGCGCTCGTCCATTCGATTTAGTTTCAACTCCATCAGCATGCGAACACTGCGCATCAGGTTGCGATATGCGTACCGATGTTCGTCGTGGAAAGACTCTTCGTCGCCTCGCTGGTGATGATGCATCTGTGAATGAAGAGTGGAACTGCGATAAGGGTCGTTGGGCATTTAAATATGTAACAGCCCTTGATCGCTTGTCTCATCCACTTGTACGAAATTCTGAAGGCGTTCTAGTCCAGGCTTCATGGCCTGAGGCACTTGCAGCAGCTGCTGCTGGCCTTAAGGGAAAGCGCTCTGCAGTCCTTACTGGTGGTCGCGTAACAACTGAGGATGCTTATGGATATTCAAAGTTTGCTCGCATCGCACTTCATACAAACGATATTGATTACCGTGCACGCGTGACATCTGATGAAGAACGCGATTTCCTTGCAGCTCATGTTGCAGGTTCATCTACAACATACCGAGATCTCGATACTGCAGATCATGTTGCTTTGATTGCATTTGAGCCGGAAGAAGAGTCACCAATCGTCTTCCTTCGCCTCAACAAGAACTTTAAGAAGCGTGGCTTGAAGGTAACTTCAGTTGCAACGAAGCAATCAATTGCAATGGATAAGTTAAAGGCCGACTTTATTAAGGTTGCACCAGGTGCTGAAAGCGCAGCGGTTGCAGCGCTCTCATTGACTGCAAAGTCAGTAATCCTTGTCGGAGAACGCGCCTCTGAAACTCCAGGGCTTTTCTCAGCAGTTGCAGCACTTGCTGCAAAGACAGGTTCAAAGCTTGCCTACATTCCACGTCGCGCAGGCGAACGTGGAGCACTCGAAGCTGGCGCAATCGGAAATCTTCTTCCAGGTGGACGTCCCGTATCTGATGCAGCAGCTCGCGTAGATATTGCAGCAGCGTGGGGAGTCGAATCACTTCCAACAACTCTTGGTCGCACTTCTTCAGAGATCATCTCTGCACTTGCACAGGGCGAGCTAGATTCAGTAGTAGTCGGTGGCGTGGAAGCTCACGATCTACACCACGGAACACAGGCACTTGATGCGCTTAAGAAAGCATTTGTCGTCTCTCTTGAAATCGCACCAAGTTCAATCACGTCTGTAGCAGATGTAGTTCTTCCTGTTGCTGCGATAACAGAGAAGAGTGGAAGCTTCCTTAACTGGGAAGGCCGCGCACGTGCATTTGATGAAGCAGTTGCAGATTCTCAGAACCGTAGCGATGTCCGCATTCTTTCAATGATTGCTGATGCAATGGGAGAGTCCATCATGCTCGGCACAGTTACAGCATCTGCTCGTGAATTTAACCAACTTGGTAAATGGGATGGAGCTCGTGCAGAACTAGCGCCTGTCTCACCTGCTTCACCTAAGTCCGTTTCTGGTAACGAAGCGCTCCTAACATCTTGGCGCAGATTGCTCGATATGGGCTCACTGCAAAAGGGTGAAGATAATTTGGCCGGAACACGTCGTCCAACTGTTGCTGTGATTTCTCCAAAGCGCGCAGAGTCAATCGGCGTAACAACAGGCACTCAGGTCAGAGTCTCAAATGCGAATGGTTCAATCACTCTTCCTGTTCTTGTTGAAGATATTCACAATGATGCAGTGTGGGTTCCACGGAATTCATTTGGTTCACAGACTTTGATCTCACTCGATGCAGTGCATGGCGATGTAGTAACGGTGGTGAAGGCATGACAACTGCAGAACTTCTAGCAAAAGATCCAGGATGGATCATCGCTGTAAAGGCTCTTATTGTCTTCGTTATTTGTGTTGTTTCAACGTTGATGGCTGTCTGGACAGAACGTCGTGTACTGGCGAAGATGCAGCTACGAACAGGCCCAAACCGCGTTGGAAAATTTGGACTTCTGCAATCTCTCTCTGATGGCGTAAAGCTCGCTCTTAAAGAGGACATCATTCCTGCAGCTGCAGATAAAGTCGTATTCATCATCGCTCCAATCATTGCAACATCAATGTGCTTTATGGCTTTTGCCGTAATTCCGATGACAGGTGAAGTAAACCTCTTTGGAGTTCAGACAGCGCTTCAGCTCACTGATCTGCCAGTTGGCGTTCTCTACGTACTTGCAGTTACCTCAATTGGTGTTTACGGCGTTGTACTTGCCGGTTGGTCTTCTGGTTCTACATATCCACTGCTTGGTGGACTTCGCTCAAGTGCTCAAGTGATTTCTTATGAAATTGCTATGGGGCTCTCACTTGTTGCAGTCTTTATTTATGCAGGCTCGATGTCGACATCAGTAATCGTTGGTGCCCAGCACGAAAACATTTGGAATGCAGTTGTCTTATTCCCATCATTTGTTATCTATGTAATCTCAATGGTCGGCGAGACAAACCGAGCACCATTCGACCTTGCAGAAGCTGAAGGTGAACTCGTAGGTGGATTCCACACTGAGTATTCATCACTCAAATTCGCACTCTTCTTCCTCGCTGAATATGTAAATATCATTGCAGTTTCGGCTCTTGCCACAACGCTCTTCTTGGGTGGGTACCACGCACTTCCGGGACTTGGCTTTACCGAGCAATGGCTAGGCGGATGGTTCACATTCGTTTGGTTCCTTGCAAAGGTTAATTTCTTCTTCTTTATCTTTATGTGGCTCCGCGGAACGCTTCCACGTATGCGTTATGACCAATTTATGAAGTTTGGCTGGAAGGTACTTATTCCAGTTTCACTCATCTGGATTTTGGTTGTAGCAACTCTTCGCGTTTTACAGCAGGAAGGTGCAAGCCGTGCAGTTGTCATGTCCTTTGCACTCGGCATAGTCCTTATTGTTCTTGCTATCTCATCCTTCCTTGATCGTGGAAAGCAGAAATCGCGCCAGCCACTACCTCAAGGAGAAGCTCCAGATTTCCCAGTTCCATCCCTTCCAAACGCTAAATCAATTAGCGTCAGCGATGTACATGTCTCAGGAGATAAATAATGAGTGACTTCATCGAGCCACGTAACAACTCTGATATCGAAAAATCAGGGCTTGATATCAACTCTGTTCCTTTTGTAGAAGTTGACCAACCAGGGCCAGCATCTCTTGGTAAGCAAGCTAAAGGCTTCTGGGTCACTTTCTCAACAATGTTTAAGAAGAATCAGACTGTTCAATACCCAGATGTGAAGGCACCAACTGCGCCACGTTTCCACGGTCGTCACCAACTTAATCGCCACCCAGATGGACTTGAGAAGTGCATTGGTTGCGAACTCTGTGCATGGGCATGTCCAGCAGATGCGATTCTTGTTGAAGGTGGAAATAACACCCCTGGAAATCAACTCTCACCAGGAGAGCGCCACGGCGCTGTTTATCAGATTAACTATCTCCGTTGTATCTTCTGCGGCCTATGCGTTGAAGCATGCCCAACTCGCGCTCTTACAATGACAAATGAGTATGAACTTGCAGATGACAAGCGCGAGAAGTTGATCTTTGAAAAGGAAGATCTTCTTGCGCCACTTCGCCAAGGAATGCTTGCACCCCCTCATCCAATGTATCCAGGAATGACAGATACAAATTATTACAACGGTGATGTTACAGAAGCTCACCCAAGCCAAGGGCAGAACTAATGCTAGAGATTCAGACTCCTGAAGCGATTATGTTCTGGGTACTTGCCCCACTCTGTGTCGTGGCAGCACTTGGAATGCTTCTAGTAAAGAAGGCAGTGCACTCTGCACTTTTGCTTGCTTGGGTAATGATTACTCTCGCTATCTTCTATATTGCTCAAGATGCGGTATTCCTCGGAATTGTTCAGATTGTTGTCTATACCGGTGCGGTAATGATGCTCTTCCTCTTTATTCTCATGCTCGTTGGTGTCGATGCTTCAGATTCACTTACCGAGACAATTTCAGGGCTACGCCCAATTGCCATTACAGCAGCAATCGGATTTGGTGGAATCTTCGTATCGCTAATTGGCCGTGCATCCCTTGGCCACGAGGCTTACGGATTACAAGCCGCAAATGCCAATGGAAATGTTCAAGGCCTTGCTCAGAAGTTATTCTCTGATTACGTCTTTCCATTTGAGGTTATCTCAGCGCTACTTATTACCGCAGCGCTAGGTGCAATGGTTTTGGCACATCACCAGCGCACAGTTGCTCGCCCTTCACAGCGCGAACAATCAATCGCTCGCTTTAGATCAGGTGAAATTGGCGAGGCAGCAGGTCTTCCAAGCCCAGGCGTATTTGCCCGTCACAACGCGGTCGATGTGCCGGCGCTTCTTCCAGATGGAACAGCTGCTCCAACATCTATCTCTGCAACGCTTAAAGCACGTGGAGATATGTTGGAAACCAAATCATTCGAACTCGGCGAAGTTGATAACACAGTTGCGGAGGAGAAGTAATGAATCCGTATAACTACCTTTACGTTTCTGCGCTGCTCTTCACAATTGGTGCCGTTGGCGTAATCGTTCGCCGCAATGCAATCGTTGTCTTTATGTGTATCGAGCTCATGCTCAATGCCGCGAATTTAACTCTTGTCACCTTTGCGCGAATTAATGGAACTCTTGAAGGTCAAGTTGTTGCCTTCTTTACAATGGTTGTAGCTGCCTGTGAAGTTGTAGTTGGCCTTGCAATTATCGTGGCGATTTATCGTTCACGTCGATCAGCGTCTATCGATGACGCTAGTTTGCTGAAGCGATAACTATGACAACATCGACTTCGCTCGTGTATTTAATCGCTCTGCCATTGGCAGGTGCACTAATCCTTCTCCTTGCAGGCCGTCGTGCGGATAAGTGGGGACACATACTTGGTACTGCAATGTCTGCAGGATCATTTGCAGTCGGTCTTTCTCAGCTATCGCTCATGCTTGACCGACCAACAGAAGAGCGCGCAGTGGGCCAGAAGCTCTTCACCTGGATTAGCGTCGGAACCTTCAATGTCGATGCTGGCCTTCTTCTAGATCAACTTTCAATTTGTTTTGTTCTCTTGATTACTGGCGTCGGAACTCTGATTCATATCTACTCAATTTCATATATGTCACACGATGAGAACCGTCGTCGCTTCTTTGCATATCTCAACCTCTTTATCGCATCGATGCTCTTGCTCGTTCTTGGCGATTCATACCTCAACCTTTATGTGGGTTGGGAAGGCGTGGGTCTTGCTTCTTATCTATTGATTGGTTTCTGGAATCAGAAGCCTGCATATGCAACTGCTTCTAAGAAGGCATTTGTAATGAACCGAATCGGTGATATGGGGCTCTCATTTGCCATCATGATTGCATTTGCATCCTTTGGCTCTGTCTCATTTAGTGGCGTTGAAGAAGCTTCACATCACGCATCTGAAGCAGCGCTGACTGCCATCGGAATTATGCTACTAATTGCAGCAGCTGGAAAATCTGCGCAATTCCCATTACAAGCTTGGCTCGGTGATGCGATGGCAGGCCCAACACCTGTATCTGCACTTATCCACGCAGCAACAATGGTTACAGCTGGCGTCTATCTCATCGTCCGCTCTAACTTCATCTTTGATGCCGCTCCAATTGCACAACTTCTAGTTGTCATTGTTGGTGCATTCACTCTGATTTTCGGTGCAATTATTGGTACTGCAAAAGATGACATTAAGAAAGCACTTGCCGCTTCAACAATGTCTCAGATTGGTTACATGACTCTTGGTGCAGGCCTTGGACCAGCTGGTTATGCCTACGCAATCATGCACCTTCTGACACACGGATTCTTTAAGGCGGGCATGTTCTTAGGCGCAGGATCAGTTATGCATGGCATGAATGATGAAGTAAATATGCGTCGCTATGGTGCGCTACGTAAATTTATGCCGATTACCTTTATTACCTTTGGTCTTGGCTACTTAGCAATTATCGGTGTTCCACCATTTGCTGGCTTCTACTCAAAAGATTTAATCATTGAAACTGCATTTAACGCAGGTGGCATCAAAGGAATTCTCCTTGGATCGACCGCTCTCTTTGGTGCTGCAATCACCGCCTTCTATATGACTCGCGTAATGGTTCTTACCTTCACATCGCCAAAGCGCTGGGAAGAAGATCAGCACCCACATGAATCACCAATTCTTATGTGGATTCCAATGGCTATCCTTGCAATTGGATCAGTAACCGCTGGATTCCTATTTACTAGGGGCGATTCTCTTAAGAATTGGCTCAAACCAGTGTTTGGCGAACATGGCGAGCACTATGAAGAGCACCTATTTGAGCCAATTGTTGTCTCTGCCATGGCAGTTACAGCCGTCCTCATTGGCGTTGGAATTGCACTTGCTAAGTATCAATTCTCAGAAGTTGATGCAGAAGCACCACAGAACGTCTCAATCTTCACAAAGTTTGCACGTAAGGATCTGATGCAGGATCCAATAAATGAATCACTATTTATGCGTCCAGGACAAGCTCTGACTCGCCTCTTGGTTAAGACAGATGACTCTGTAGTGGACGGCACTGTCCGCCTTGTTGGTCGTACTGCACTTGCTGCAGGTTCTGAGATGCGAAAGACGCAAACTGGTTTTGCCCGTAGCTATGCGGTGCTAATTCTTCTAGGTGCGATTGCCCTAATGGTTGGAATTTGGGTGGTCACACAATGAACTCACTAAACACAATGATGTTGCTTCCAATTCTTGGAAGTTTACTCATCGCTGTAATTCCAACAGAACAAACTCTGCGCATCAAGCAGGCAGCACTTGCTACGACTCTACTCGTTGCAGTAACTGGCGTTCTAACTTGGTTCAACTTCGATTCATCAAATACAGCTTTCCAATTTGTGCAATCAGCTGAGTGGATTCCATCATTTGGAATTAACTATGCAGTAGGTGTCGATGGGCTCTCGCTCGTATTGATCTTGATGTCAGTTCTCTTGACGCCAGTGGTTGTCCTTGCTGGTTGGAATGAATCTGAAGGTGGCCGTTGGTCTGCAAAAGTTTTCTACATTCTGATCCTCGTCCTTGAGACGATGATGATTGGTGTCTTTGCTGCCACTGATGTATTCCTCTTCTATGTCATTTTTGAAGCGATGCTTATTCCCGTCTACTTCCTCATTGGTGGATATGGAAGTGGCGAACGCGCAGCAGCTGCTGTGAAGTTCCTTCTCTACAGCCTCTTTGGTGGACTTTTGATGCTCGCATCAATTATCGGTCTCTACGTAATCTCAGGAAATAATGGCGGACATACATTCGACATTACAAAGCTATCCGAGATGCATAACTACATGAGCCCAATGACTCAGAACCTTCTCTTCCTTGGATTCTTCATCGCCTTTGCGATCAAGGCGCCTTTATGGCCCCTACACACTTGGCTTCCAGATGCTGCTGGTTCTGCAACCCCAGGCACATCAGTTCTTCTCTTAGGCGTTCTCGATAAGGTCGGAACATTTGGAATGATTCGTTTCTGCCTTACTCTCTTCCCAGATGCGAGCAAGACCTTTACTCCGCTCATCATTACCCTGGCGGTAATCTCAATTCTCTACGGTGCATTCCTTGCAATCGGTGCGAAGGATGTTAAGCGCCTGATTGCCTACACATCGATCTCTCACTTCGGTTTTATCACCATGGGAATCTTTGCGATGACAACTCAAGGTCATAGTGGTGCAACGCTCTATATGTTCAACCACGGATTCTCAACAGCAGCGCTCTTCATTGTCGCTGGATGGATGGCATCACGACGCGGGTCATCAACTATCTCTGACTTCGGTGGACTTCAACGTGTCACTCCGATTATGGCGTGGTCATTCTTTATTGCAGGAATGTCATCGCTGGCACTTCCGGGACTCTCCAGTTTCGTCAGCGAGTTCTTAGTTTTAGTTGGAACATTTACTCGATATCCAGTTGCAGCAATTCTTGCTACCTTCGGAATCGTTCTTGCAGCACTCTATATATTGATTCCAGTCCAGAAGGCGCTTCATGGCCCAGTTACCCCTGGAAATGAGAGCCTTCCAGATCTCAATCTCCGTGAAAAGTTTGCGATCGCTCCAGTACTTGCAGTGATTGTGGCACTCGGTTTCTATCCAGCGCCGCTGCTGAATGTCATTAATCCGGCATCTGCTCATGTACTTGAGATGCAAGGGTTTACAGACCCAACTCCCTCAGAGAGCGCAGGTAAGTAAATGGAATTTACAACCCCAATTCTCAACTACTCACAATTAGCGCCAATTCTGATCGTATTTGCCGGTGCGCTCATTGGTGTGCTGATTGAAGCATTTGCACCCCGTGCTGCTCGCCACTCTTCACAGCTCTTTATCTCACTCTTCTCATTGGTCGCTGCCTTCGGCGCTCTCCTGCTGGTCCGCAATGAGTCTTCAACAGATGCGGCGATGGGATCAGTAGCCTTTGATGGCGCCGGAGTCCTATTGCAAGCATCAATTCTTATCATTGCCGTTCTTGCAATCTTCCTAATCTCTGATCAAGAGAACTTCACAGCACTTGCTGCTGCAGTTCCAGGTTCAGAAGAAGAGAGAACGGCGCTACAAGCAGATCTACGTGTTACTGAAGTATTTCCACTGACTCTATTTGCCGTCGCCGGAATGCTCTTATTCCCAGTCTCTACCGACCTCATTACCCTCTTTGTAGCCCTTGAAGTTCTATCGCTTCCTCTCTATCTCATGGCAGGTCTCTCACGTAGACGCCGTTTAGCATCACAAGAAGCAGCTCTTAAGTACTTCTTGCTCGGAGCTTTCTCATCAGCATTCTTCCTTCTTGGAATGGCATACCTCTATGGATATTCAGGCAGCATTACTCTTGCTGGAATTCAGGAGAGCGTTGTTGGCGGTTCAGGAAATGATGTATTCCTCTTAATCGGAGTCGCATTCCTCTCTGTCGGACTTCTCTTTAAAGTCGGTGCAGTTCCTTTCCATGCATGGTCTCCAGATGTGTATCAAGGTTCACCAACTGCAATCACCGGATTTATGGCAGCTGCAACAAAGGTTGCAGCCTTTGGTGCGATTCTCCGTATCTTCTACGTCGCCTTTGCAAATGCAGAGTGGCAATGGAGACCAGCGCTCGTCATTATTGCAATCATCACAATGGTCTTCGGTTCTGTAGTTGCAATTACTCAGCGCGATGTTAAGAGAATGCTTGCTTACTCTTCAATTGCTCATGCTGGATTCTTACTGGCAGGTGTAATTGCCTTGAGTAAATCTGGTCTTGATGCAACTATCTTCTATCTATTCGCTTATGGCATTGCAACAATTGGCGCCTTCGGAATAGTCTCATTAGTCCGCGATTCATCAGGTGAGGTAGGCGATCTCAATCGTTGGAGTGGGCTTGGAAAACGTTCCCCACTTCTGGCATCAACATTTGCCTTCTTCCTTCTTGCCTTTGCTGGAATACCACTGACATCAGGCTTTATCGGAAAGTTCTCAATCTTCTCGGCTGCTTACGAATCTGGAAGCACATCGATTCTTATCGCTGGTGTGCTTTCATCTGCAATCGCTGCCTTCTTCTACATCCGAGTCATTGTCTTGATGTTCTTCAAGGATGCAGTTGAAGATGGAACAAGCGTTGTAATTCCTTCAGCGCTAACTACAATCACGATCACAGTTTCTGCAGTCATTACACTTATTCTTGGAATCTTCCCAGCACCGCTGATTGATTTCATTACAACCACTGCATTCTTCACTCGATAATGTCTTCACTCGGAATACCGGGAATTGCACCGGCACTTGAAGCAGAGCTCAAGGAGAGCATGCAGAAGGTCGAGAACTTACTCTTTAACCATATCCAAGGCGATTACCCACTTGTAGAAGAGACTTCACGCCACTTGGTAGCAGCCGGCGGTAAGCGATTACGCCCTTTGTTAACAATTCTCGCCTCTCACTACGGTGATAAGAATAAGTTTGGAATCATTGAATCAGCTGCTGTCTGCGAACTTACCCACGTTGCAACGCTCTACCACGATGATGTTATGGATGAGGCTCCACTTCGTCGCGGAGTAGAGAGTGCAAATAATCGATGGGGCAATACCGTTGCAATTCTTACTGGAGATTATCTCTTCGCTAAGGTTTCAGCGCTTCTGGCTGATATTGGTCCTGAAGCAGTACGTCTGCAGGCATCAACATTTGAACGTCTAGTTATTGGCCAGATTATGGAGACCCAGGGTCCACAGAATGGCGAAGAACCACTCGAGCATTACCTTCAGGTTGTTGCAGATAAGACCGGATCTTTAATTGCAGCAAGTGCGCGTTTCGGTGCAATGGTCAGTGGAGCGCCGAATGAGATTAAAGAGACCCTTACCGTGTTTGGTGAAAAAGTTGGCGTAGCTTTTCAATTAGCGGATGACATTATTGATATCTCAAGTGAATCACATGAATCTGGAAAGACTCCAGGTACTGATCTTCGTGAAGGTGTACCAACGCTTGTAACTCTCAATGTAATGAACTCTAAGAACCCTCAGGATCGCGAACTGATTAAGTTGTTAAAGGCTCCCATCAAGGATGAAGCGACGGTTGCTCAAGTATTAAAGACTCTTCGAACACATGATGCGCTGGGTCAATCTCGCGAACAGCTGAATGAGGTAGCACGTGGCGCTCGAGCCGCACTTGGTCCACTGCCAGTAAATGACGTTACAGGTGCGCTATTTTCCCTGTGCGATGCCATTATCGACCGCACGGCTTGACCTAACGAGATCTATCGCAAGGGCGGTAAGTGCCAACCAAATAACTAAGAAACCAATCCAACGCGCTACCGGCATATCTTCATGAAGCACCCAGACACCGATTGCGAATTGAATCGTTGGTGCTATGTACTGCAATAAACCGATAGTGCTATAGGGCAAGCGAGTTGTTGAACCGTTGAAGAGAAGTAATGGAATAGCTGTAACGGCTCCAGCGCTAATGAGAAGTATCGTCAATCCAGTGCTCTGACCGAATTGTCCGGTGCCTTGGTTACTAAGGTAGATCAGGTAGCCCGCATATGGAATCAGCGAGATAAGAGTTTCAATGGTGAGGCCCTCGAGCGCTCCTAAATCAAGCTTCTTCTTTACCAAGCCATATGTACCCCACGATAACGCTAAAGCGATTGCGATCCAGGGAAGTCGACCGTAATCAAATGTCAGAATCGCGACACCGACAGCAGCAATTCCAACTGCTAGCCATTGCAGCGGTCGCATCTTTTCGCGCAGCAGCAATACGCCAAATGCGATGATGATCAAAGGATTGATGTAGTAACCCAGAGCTGCTTCAACAACATGGCCATTATTGGTCGCCCAGATGTAGGTCAGCCAGTTGATTGAAACCAAGATAGTTGTAAGAAATAAAGCAGCCATAATCTTTGGCTTCTTTACAATTGCTATTGTTGAATGAAGTTGCTTAGCAAGTGAGAGAACGATAAGACAGAAGACTAGGGTCCAGACAGCGCGGTGCGAAACAATTTCCAGAGGACTAGCTGGTTGTAGCAGAGGCCAATAGAGAGGGAAGAGTCCCCATAAGATATAAGAACTGACTCCGAAGAGCAGCCCCAGTGAATGTTCGCTTCGCTTGCTCTTCACTTAGCGGAAATTGACAAATTGAACAGCAAAATCAAATTTACCGTTCTTAATTTGTTCAATCGCTTCCTGTAAATCATCGCGACTCTTTGAGGTCACTCGGAGTTCATCACCTTGGATTTGAGTCTTAATTGATTTTGGACCCTCATCACGTAAGAACTTGGCAACTTTCTTAGCATTCTCGGTTGAGATTCCCTCTTTAAGAGTCGAAGCAATTTTGTAAATCTTGCCTGAAAGTTGCGGTTCACCCGCATCAAGATGCTTCAGTGATACGCCTCGTTTAATCATCTTATCTTTGACAACATCAAGAGTTGCCTTTGCGCGTTCTTCGGTATCTGCTTCAATCGCTAGCTTGTCACCAGAGAGTTCAATCTTCGCGCCGGTATTCTTAAAATCAAAACGAGTATCTATCTCACGGATTGCCTGGTTGATGGCGTTATCTAGCTCCATACGGTCGATCTTTGAGACTACGTCAAAACTGCTATCAGCCATGGCTTGAGGGCTCCCTTTTGATTACCTGTGATTTTTAAAGTTCAAGCGCCTAAGGTATCGTTTGCCGCTCGCACTACCAAAGCGCCGTAAGACTTGTACGACCCTGGCGGGTTGCCCGAGCGGCCAATGGGAGGGGACTGTAAATCCCCCGGCTCTGCCTTCGAAGGTTCAAATCCTTCACCCGCCACCAGTACCGCCTCAGACGAACGAACCCTTAATTAACGAGAAGCTCCAGGCTTGCGCGCTGAACGAGATAGAAATAGCGCAAATACGAGAGCTAAAACAATTCCGGTATTAACACCCATCTCTATCAATGAGCGATTGAAATACTCGGTGGTTTTCTCCTTCTCCATTGTCAGAGATGCACCGACTGTAAGGATGTGTCGGACTGCTGCGATCACGCCAATAATCAAGAAGTTATCCAGTTGAAAAATTCCATCAGTAAAACGGACAATTACTGTTCTCATGATCTCTAGGATGATGACAACAAAGAGGATGTCATTAATTGCCTGAATCATTCCTAGAGGAAAGAAGGGGCGAGTTTCAATCAGGCGCTGCAAGCTGTAGCCAGCAGCCAGAATTGAGATAACAAAGAGCACGATTCCTAGAAAACCGTGAAGAATATCTTCGAGCTTATCGATAAAAGTTACAGGGATGAGTGACTCATCGCCGGTAAGTAAACCTTTAACTGATTTGTACTTCATAGCGACCGCCTCTATTAGCAATTCCTAAGGGTAGATGCAGGTATACGGAATCGCAAGGATTATCTAAATCCACCACGCTGAGGTATTTTTCTCTTACAAACTGGTGAGAGGAGCCAATCTATGGAGCCAATAAACGAGGAAGAGCTCAAAGCTCGATTAGATCCACTCTCGTATGCAGTGCTTCGCCAAGGGGCCACTGAGCGACCATTTACAGGCGAATACACAGATACCGAAACTGTAGGTGTTTATCGTTGTAAGGCATGTCAGAACGTTCTCTTTACCTCTGAGACAAAGTTCCATTCAGGATGTGGCTGGCCATCTTTTTATGCGCCAACTGCTGACGATGCAGTTACTCTGATCGAAGATCGTTCCCTGGCACCACGTATTCGCACCGAGGTTCGTTGCGCAAAGTGCGATTCACATCTAGGCCACGTATTTTCAGGCGAAGGCTACGACGTTCCAACTGATGAGCGCTGGTGCATTAACTCTGTTGCGATGTATCTGGAAGAGAAGAAGTAGATTTAAAGTAAAAAACCCCGCATGGAATTATCCATGCGGGGTTTTTTCTTGAGTAATTAACTCGAGTAATTAATGCGTCGACTCACCTGCTCGACGACGTCGTACGTTATCTCCGTAAACCGCAAGGAGAATAACTATTCCTACAACCACGTACTGCCACTCTTGCTGGAGTTCGAGGATACGTAGACCGTTGATAAGAACTGACATGATCAAGGCACCGATGATGGTTCCGGAAATTGTTCCCTTACCTCCAAGAAGTGATGTTCCACCGATGATTACTGCAGCAATCGCTTCAAGTTCGTAGCCAAGCCCAAGGTCAGGCTGTGCTGAACCAAGACGTGATGTCATAACTACTGCTGCAAGCCCTACGAAGACGCCACAGAGAGAGTAGATCGCAACGAGCCAGCGATTGACCTTCACACCTGAAAGCTTTGTTGCCTCAGTGTTTGATCCAATTGCGAATGTATAGCGACCGAGAACAGTCTTATTGAGAATAATTGAAGCGATGATTGCTGCGACGAAGAGGATAAGAACCGCGTTAGGGAAGTTAGGAATGATATTTCCCTGAGCGATTGAATCCCAGCCCTTTACATCTGTTGTGAAGAGGATTGGCTTAAGGTCAGAAGTGATCAAAGCTAAGCCCTGTGCACCCTTCATCGTTGCAAGCGTTGCGATAAATGGCGGCAACTTAAGAATAGTAATGAGTAGACCGTTAACGGCACCGAGTATTGCGCCAACTGTTAGTCCGAGCAAGATGCCTAGCCAAACATTGAGGCCCATCGCCATAACTGTTTTACCTACGATAATTCCAACGAGCGCCATCATCGTTCCGACTGATAGATCGATACCGCCGGTGATGATGACGAAGGTACTTCCGATAGCCAAGAGACCAATAACAGTCGTTGACATCAAGATTCCACCGGAGACGTTCTCCCAGGATGCGAAGACGGGACGTCTGATTGTGAAGAATGCGAAGATGACGACAAGACTTGCAAGCGCCGTAACTCTTCCGATCTCACGTTTAACGAAGGCTTTTAACTTCCCAACTTCTTGGGATTCTGGCGCCTTCTTTGCTACATCTGACATGTCTCTCTCTTTTCCCGTACTAGTTAGCTGTCGTTAAGTCGTCGCTGAATTTTGTTGCAAGGTTCATGATGACGTTCTGATCTGCATCCTTATTATCGATGATTCCGGTAATGCGGCCATCACACATGACAGCAATACGATCGGATAAGCGTAGAACTTCTGGAAGTTCAGATGAAATCATGATGATTGACTTGCCTTCTTCAGCAAGTTTGGTGAGCAAGTTGTAAATCTCATCTTTTGCTCCAACGTCAATTCCACGGGTTGGTTCATCAAATATCAACACATCGCAATCACGAGTTAGCCACTTTGCAATGACCACTTTCTGCTGATTACCGCCAGAAAGATTCTTAAGAACCTGACGCTCTGAAGGCGTACGTACGCGAAGCTGAGCAATTGCATCGCGTGCAATTCCTGCCGCTGACTTCACTTTGAGGAATCCAAATTTATTGGAGAAGCGTGGAATAGAGGAGAGAATCACATTGAATGTGACATCTTGGATAAGAAGGAGACCAAATCGCTTACGGTCTTCTGAGAGATAACCAATTCCAGCATCCACGGCATCTGAAGGCTGCTTAATCTTTACCTCTTTGCCGTGCAGGAAGACCTTTCCTTCAGATTTTGGATCTGCGCCCATAATTGCGCGAGCAAGTTCGGTGCGTCCTGCACCCATGAGACCGGCAAAGCCGAGGATTTCACCTTTGCGAAGCTCAAAAGAGACATCCTTAAGAAGATTGAGATCTGATAGCCCTTCAACGCGAAGAACAATCTCTGATCCGATCTTGCGATTGGTGGGGCGCTGATCTTGAGCAACCTTGCGACCGACCATGAGAGAGATGACCTCAGGAATATCTGTCTCAGAAGTCTTCAGAGTCTTTACATACTCTCCATCACGTAGAACAGAGATGCGGTCTGTGATTTTCTCAAGTTCCTCTAGGCGGTGAGAAATGTATACAACGCCCTTACCTGCCGCCTTGAGTGTGCGAATAATCTTAAAGAGCGCATCAGTTTCAGCAGGGGTAAGTGATGATGTTGGTTCATCCATGATGATGACAGTGCCGCGGTAAGAAACTGCCTTGGCAATTTCGACCATCTGCTGCTTAGCGATTGTGAGCTCTCCAACAATGTCATTTGGATTGAGATTAAGTTCAAGTTCCTTTAGTAGTTCAGTTGTAGCCTGAACTTGCTTCTTGCTCGCTAGAAATACTCCACCAGGAAATACATCTTCCCGGCCAATGAAAATATTCTCAGCAACGGTTAGGTGAGGCATGAGGTTGAGCTCTTGGTGAATGATGCTGATGCCTAGCTTCTGGGCTTCAAAAGGGTTCGGGATTGAGACCGACTTTCCTTTGTAGGTAATTTCGCCAGAATCCTTCTTGTAGATACCTGAAAGAATCTTCATGAGCGTTGACTTACCCGCTCCATTTTCGCCCACGATTGCGTGGACTTCACCTTCGTTGAGATCAAAACTTACGTTATTCAGCGCCTTCACACCAGGGAATTCTTTACTGACACCTGTAAGGGCTAGAAGTTGTTTTGATGCCATTGTTTTGTCCCCATAAATTTAAGTTGAATTCGAGATTTCGAGAAAAGTATTTGGACTTAATAATAAAGGATGATGGCCGAGATTGCTCTCGGCCATCATCTCTTCATTTATTACAAAAGAGTCGAATTAATTCGACTTATTCGTAAAGGTTTCCAGCGATTTCTGGCTTTGTGATGTTCTTCTTATCGTAGTAGTAGAAACCTGTATCGATAAGGTTCTTTGGAACTGTCTTGTTACGTACGTAGTTAACAAGAGCTTCTACAGTCTTAGCACCGATACCCATTGGGCTCTGTGTGATAGCACCAGTCTGGAGACCAGACTTGATGTTTGCCATCTGCTGCTTTCCTGAGTCGAAGCCGATCAACTTAACTGCGCCGTTCTTCAACTTAGCCGCCTTGAATGCCTGGCCAGCTCCGATTGAAACGCCTTCGTTAGTTCCGTAAACACCCTTGAGGTCCTTGTTAGCAACGAGTGATGCGCTAACGATTTCCTGTGCCTTGAGAGCATCTCCACCTTCAGCGTACTGAACTGTGAGGAGCTTGATGCCCTTGTGCTTTGCCTTCATACGGTTTGTAAAGCCCTTTGCGCGATCGATACCTGTCTGGTTTGTCTGTGAGTGACCAACAACCAAAACCTTACCCTTACCGCCAAGAAGTGCTGACATCTTATCTGCAGCAAGTGAACCTGCAGCTAAGCTGTTTGTGTATGCAACGCCAAGTGCACAGTCTGAGTCTGGACCCAAAGCTGGAACTCCACCTGGGCAGCTTGCAGCTGTATCGAACATGTATACAGGGATACCTGCATCATGAGCAGCCTTAAGCTTTGGAAGTGACTGTGTTGTACCAAGTGCTGCGTAACCGATTGCATCTGGCTTAACTGCAATTGCTGCATCAAGCATTTCGAGTTGCTTATCGATCATTGTTTCTGCAGCTGGTCCGATGAACTTAATTTCTGCGTTCATCTTCTTAGCTTGTGTCTCAGCACCCTTCTTTACTGCCTGCCAAAATTGGTGTGTTTCGCCCTTTGAGATCAATTCGATCTTAAGAGTCTTTTCTGCAGCTACAACTGGTGAACCAGTTCCCGCTACGAGAGCCAGTGCTGCTACTGCAGCTACTGAAAGTAGACCTTTCTTCATGTATTTCTCCTTCAAAAGCAGCCGAATTGCTGTGCTCGTAATCTAGGTGTTTCCCATAGGAGCCGCAAGGGAAACCTCGCTTTTTTGGGGTGAATTAGGACTAAAAACAGTGATTGTTATTGATTTGTTACCTTGTACTTCTGGATAGCGTGGCCGCCCCAGAAACCCTGCTTCTCGCTATCTGAAAGTTGAGAAGTGAGCTTTTCTGCAAGGTTTACAACATCTGAGTAACTCCGAGTCGCCAAGAGAGCCACCGGCCAATCAGATCCAAACATGATTCGCTGCGGCGTAAAACTTTCAACGATGTGATCGACATATGGTGCGAAATCTGAATCGTTCCAGTTATGCCACTTTGCTTCAGTAACCATTCCTGAAATCTTGCACGAAACATTTTCAAATGATGCAAGTTCTGTAATCATAGATTTCCAGGGTTCGAGATCACCTTTTGCAATGTACGGCTTGGAAATGTGGTCTAAAACAAATTGCACATCAGGGCAAGCGCGAACTAATTCAATACCAGCGCGAAGCTCTGGAGTCTTTGTGAGGATATCGTAAGTCAATCCCAACTTTCCAAGCCCTTGTACTGTCTTAATTGATTGAGGCTTTGCTAAGAAATTAGAGTCAGGTAAATCTTGGGCAACATCGCGAATGCCTTTTAAGTAGTGGCCACCGGTTGCTTCTAAATATTTCTCGCACTCTTTGACTGCATCCGGTGAATCAATTTGTACCCAGCCAACTACGCCAATGATTGTCGGATCAATCTGCGCTAAGGCGAGCATCTCGTAGGTTTCATCATGGGTTTTAGTTGCATGAACCAGAATAGTTTTTTCGATTCCTGTTCCCGCAATCGCTGCACGTAAATCATCTACGAGAAAGTTGCGGCGAACAGGGTCCATGTTGTCGCCAACCATCCATTCCTGTGGACGGGCAGCTAAATCCCAAAGGTGATGATGCGAATCGATTTTCATTTGCGAAATCTAGCCCTGGGCAACCACATGTTCAAGAGCCTTACCCTGCACCAGAAGCTTCAGTTGAGATTCAATAAGTTTGCGACCACGCGGTTCGAAGGCAGCAGAGTTTCCACCAACGTGCGGAACAAGAATCAGGTTTGGCACCTTCCACAGTGGATGTCCAGTTGGCAATGGTTCTGGATCTGTTACATCGAGGGCGGCAAAGAGACGCTTTGAATTAAGTTCAGCAACAAGTGCATCGGTGACAACTACGGGACCACGAGCCACATTGATTAGCAGTGCGCCATCTTTCATCTTTGAAAGTCGCGCTGCATCGAACATGTGGCGAGAAGTGTCGGTCAGAGGCAGAATTAAAATGACGATATCGAGCTTTGGAAGGTGCGCATCAAGTTCTTCAACCTTGAGGGAACCATCACGACCTGATTGGGTAAATGCAGTGATTTCGACATCGAATGCAGAGAGCTTCTTAGCAATCTCTTTACCTATTGAACCAAAGCCAACGATTCCAACCTTGCTATCGGAGAGAGCCGGGAATCTTCTGTGGTTCCAGACTCCATCGTTCTGATCCTTCATAAACTCAGCAAAGCCGCGACGTGAAGCGATTGCAAGACCAACTGCGAGCTCTGCAGTCGATGCATCGTGAACGGCAGTTGCATTGCAGAGGGTTAAGCCAGGACGCAGGTGCGCTAGAGCATCTTCATATCCCGCATTGGGCATCTGCAGTACTTTGAGATTAGTCATCTTCGCTACGTAGGAAAGACCTTTAGCGCCCGTCATATAAGTAGGTACATAGATATCGACCTGTGAAAGATCTGAAGTATCCAGCGGAAAATTTTCGGGGGAGAGAAGAGTTACGCTTGGTGGCACAGTTAAATCAGACCACTGAGTCCAGACTTTAATCTCTGCCATTTACTTCACTCTCTCGGGAATTACTTCAACAACATTGGAAAGCACGCCAACACCGGCTACATCGATTTCGACGATATCGCCTGCAGCAAGTGCGATATCCAAAGGTGGAACGATTCCAGTACCAGTAGAAAGAATCACGCCATGCGGAAAATCTTGGCAACGGAAGAGATAATCAACGAGATCTTCAAGTGTGCGATTGAGCTGGCCTAAAGAAGTCTGCGCTTCCCAAGTAGTAGAAGCACCTCGAAGAATCTTCGCCTTAATTGTCATTTCAGCTGCTGTTGGAGCAAGCCAAGCCGGAGTGATATCTGGTCCTAGAGATGTCGATCCAACATAAATTTTTGCTTGTGAAAGGTAAAGAGGATTTTCACCTTCGATGGTGCGAGACGTTACATCGTTACAAATTCCGTATCCGATGATTTCCTTATACTTATTAATAAAGAGAGCAACCTCTGGTTCAGGCACAGATGCTGCACAGTCGTAGCGAATTCCAATTGGCGCACCTGTTCCGCGAGCACGGACAGCAGTTGATTTGAAGAATAGCTCTGGACGATCTGCTTCATATACGCGCTGATAAACATCAGGTACCCCTGACTCTTCCTTTCGTGCATCGCGAGAGCGAAGGTATGTAACTCCCGCTCCCCACAATTCAATTTCTGGAGCTATCGGCGCTGCAAGCTCACCCTTAACTTCCCCACTTGCCTTTTCAACTGCATCCTTAAGCTCGGCAAGTGTGAGGTGAAAAGCTTCAGTCAGGGTTGGGATACCCTCAATTGTTGAATGCTTTCCATCTTCTGTAACCGCAAATTGGTATGGGTTATCAGGGGTCTTAAGTATTGAGATTTTCATTTTTTCACCTTTTCGCCGTTTCGCGCCATAAATTCATCATATATGATTTTTCTCTCCAGACTGATAGCCAATTTTCATTAATTCATTTGTATAAAGGATGACAATGCCAAAGATAACTGGCTTCAGAACTGTCGATGTCCGCTTTCCGACTTCACGCGGGTTAGATGGATCAGATGCAATGAATAAGGAACCAGATTATTCGGCAGCTCTCGTTATCCTTGAAACAGATGACCCGAAACTTCAGGGACATGGTTTTGTATTTACATGTGGTCGCGGAAATGATTTGCAATGCCAAACAATCGAACAGCTTGCACCCTATGCAGTAGGTCGCGATGTCGATGATCTTGCAAAGAGCATGGGAGATTTCGCAAGAAGCCTTGTTCGTGATTCGCAGATTAGATGGCTCGGCCCTGAAAAAGGCGTCACACAGATGGCGGCAGGTGCAGTCATCACCGCTGCATGGGATTTAGTTACAAAGAATGCAAAGAAGCCTCTCTGGAAATTCCTCTCAGATATGTCACCAGAGGAAATTGTTGAACTTGTAGATTTCCGTTACATCACAGATGCACTTACTCCTGAAGAAGCGCTCGAGATGCTGAAGAAGGTTGTACCTAATCGCGCAGCAAATGAGGCAAAACTTCGCGCAGAAGGTCTTCCTGCATATACAACTACTCCAGGTTGGCTTGGATACACAGATGAGAAGATGGTCCGTCTTGCAAAGGAAGCAGTTGCAGCCGGTTACAAATTAATCAAACTTAAGTGCGGTGGATCTCTTGAAGACGATAAGCGTCGCCTTAAGTTAGCCCGCGAAGCAGTGGGTCCAGATATCAAAATTTCTATTGATGCAAACCAGGTATGGGATGTTAATCAAGCAATCGAATGGATTAAGGGAATTGGAGATGTCAATCTTCACTGGGTTGAAGAGCCAACAAATCCTGATGATGTAATCGGTCACGCAGCTATTGCTAAGGCGATTGCACCTATCCGTGTAGCGACAGGCGAGCACGGCATGAACCGCATTCTCTTTAAGCAGATGCTTCAGGCGAAGTCATTCTCATTTATGCAGATAGATGCGACCCGCGTTGCTGGTGTCAACGAGAACATTGCAAATATCTTGATGGCTGCAAAGTTCGGAGTTCCGGTATGTCCACACGCAGGCGGCGTTGGCCTCTGCGAGCTAGTTCAGCATCTTGCGATGTTTGATGCGGTGGCTGTATCTGGTCACCACCCAGATCGCGTGGTTGAATTCGTTGATCACTTGCATGAGCACTTTGTAGTTCCAACCAATATTCAGAATGCACATTACATGCCGCCGACCGAACCAGGTGCAGGTGGTGAGATGTTTGCTCAGACTATTTCAGATTTCACATTCCCGACAGGAAAAGAGTGGGTTAACGCATGACAACAGAGTTCAAGGGTTTAACAGCAGCTGTTACAGGTGCTGGGTCTGGAATCGGTCTAGCAACTCTCAAGATTCTCGCCGATGGTGGAGCAACTGTTTATGGTCTTGATATCGCCGAAGGTGGAATTGCAGAACATGGAACTTGGCTTCAATGCGATGTTGGCGATGATGCATCTGTCGCAGCAGCGTTTTCTAAGATGTTTTCACTTGACATACTTATTAATAGTGCTGCTATCAGTGCAGTTGGAACAGTTGAATCTAATCCATCTGATGAGTGGCATAAGGTCATGAACGTCAATGTTGTTGGCATCGTGCGCACTGTGCGCGAAGCACTACCGTTGCTTCGAAAGAGCAAGAGCGCATCTGTGACAAATGTCTGTTCAGTAGCAGCAACAGCAGGTATTCCAAATCGCGCCCTGTATAGCGCGAGTAAAGGTGCAGTACTTTCATTAACGATGGCGATGGCAAATGATCATATTGTTGATGGTGTTCGCGTTAACTGCGTAAACCCAGGTACAGCAGATACCCCATGGGTACAAAGATTGTTAGCAAAGGCAGCAGATCCTGCCGCAGAACGTAAGGCTCTTGAAGCTCGTCAACCACTAGGCCGACTTGTTAGTGCAGAAGAAGTTGCTCGTGCATTGTGTTACTTGGCGAGCCCACTTCAGGGTTCAACTACCGGAACTTCTTTGGTGGTAGATGGCGGAATGCAGGGTCTAAGAATCCCTAAGTAATCACTTCAGTAAATGTGCGTGGTCTATCTTGATGCAACGATCCATAATCACTGATAAACCTGCTGCTTCGCCTACTGATTTAACTTCAGGGACGGAAATTCCCAGCTGTAACCAGATTGACTTTGCCTTAATCGCTATTGCTTCATCAAGCACTGCCAAGCAATCGGCAGACTTGCGAAAGACATCTACGAGATCAATCTCTTGCTCAATCTCGCTGAGAGATTTGTAAACCTTTTGACCAAGGATTTCATCTGCTGCTGGATTGACAAAAAATAGCTCGTAATCTGTTTTTCCCTGAAGATATCGAGCAACGTGATTGCTAGCTTTATCGGTATTGGCAGAAACGCCAACTATGGCAATCGTTTTAGTCGAGAGTAATAGTTCACGAATCTCTTCATCAGATGGGGCTGTTGCAGTCATGGCGCCATCCTAATCGGAGTTCAAAGGCGTAAACTCAGCCTAATGTTTAGGAAATTCATCAACTTATTCAAGAACCGCCGAAATTGGGTGCGGCAAATTTTTGTCGCCGGAATCTCAGGTGGCGTCTCTTGGTTTGTAGGTGACACACTCATCAATAATGGTGGAGTCGTAGCTGCAATAGTCTCAACTCTGAGCATCCGAATTTCGCTACACAAATCGATGCGTGAGGGATTTGGACAGATTGTGGGTACCGCAATCGGTGCGAGTATCGCTCTACTGACCGTGACTCTCTTTAGCTTCGGGTTTCTTGCGATAGCTACGACAATTATTCTTTGTGCAGTTGTCGCTCGAGCTCTGCATCTTGGCGAAGTTGCATCTGTAAATGTTCCGGTAACTGCGCTCATTGTTATCGGCCCAGGAATTTCTGAGAGCACAGCAGAAAGTCGATTGGGATCTACTCTTATCGGTGCAACTATTGCAATCTTCTTTTCATACTTCTCTCACCCCAATACACCTGTCGGTCGTGCGCGAATTCAGATTAAAAACGTCAGTACAAAGGCGGCAGCTCTTCTTGCAGAAATGTCAGAGGGCGTTGCAGCTGGATATACAAAGAAAGATGCTGGAAGTTGGTTGGCAAGGGCTCGACTTCTTGTTGAAGAAGTTCCTTCAATCAGATCCCAATCGGTTGAAGCTCGTAGTCACGCTCGGTGGTTTCCGACAGCTGAGAAAGATGAAGCAGAAGAGATTTATATTGAAGGCGTTGCAGCTGAACACACCTTGGTTCAGGTTCGAACAATTGCTCGCACACTCTTTGATTCTGCTGTTGAAGGCGGAATTGCTGATTCAACTAAGAAGCAGATTGCTGTTGCGCTATCTGCAGCCAGCTATGCGATTTCTTCTCATATTGAAACACCTGATGACATCTCTGACTTTGGGCCAACTCCAACAGATGATGTTCGAGAGGCTGGCTCGGCGCTAGCTGAGACATTCATTGAAGATGGAAAAGATATTGACCAGGAACAGATGATTCGCGGTCTATCCATTGTTGCAAATATCGGCATCATCGCGGATTCCCTGGATCAGAATTCACCTGCACTTACAGATGTTGTTACGCCTGATGAGCCTGCCAAAGATAAAGTTCTGAAAGTCTCTCCGACGAGGCAGGCCTCAAAGGTATGGAAGAAGAGCTTTAAGGGGCTTAGAAAGTACTTCTAGGCCGTAGTTGACATATACCCCTAGGGGTATGCTAGATTCTCTCCAGAAGCTAAAAAAGGGAGAAAAATTATGTGCTCACGTGTCATTTGTAATACTTGTAAGAAAAACACTTGGTCTGGTTGCGGCGAACATATCGATGAAGCTTTAGCCGGAGTTCCACAAGACCAGATCTGCCAGTGCGCGTAATCAATGGCAACCACAAAAGTAGCTCATGTCCTCTCTGACGAGGAACAAATCATTGCAATTGCAAAGCGAATCAAGCGCGCACAAGGACAGTTAGGCGCTGTTGCAAGGATGTTAGAAGAAGGCAGAAATTGCGAAGAGATTGTGACTCAAATGTCAGCCGTCTCTAAAGCTGTAAATACCGCAGCCTTCACACTCATTTCCGCGAGTCTCAAAGAATGCCTCGTTGAGGATAAGAACAATTCAGAGCAGGTGACTGCACAGCTCCAAAAACTATTTTTGAGTCTGGCATAGGGAGAATCATGAAAAAAGTAATTTCAGTTCTAGCCGTTTCAGCACTTTTTCTAACAGGATGTGGTGTTGGTAGCTCATCAAGCGCGACCAACCTTGACGCAGCTGAGTTCCAAGCAAAGAGTTCTGAGCAAGGAGTCGTGGTTCTTGACGTTCGTACAAGTGGAGAGTTTATGTCGGGACATATCGCAAATGCGATTAATATCGATGTCGAAGGAATGACTTTTGATGGAGATATCAAGAGCCTTGATAAAGATGCGCCGTATGCTGTTTATTGCCAGAGTGGTCGTCGATCAGTGATTGCGGTAGATAAATTGAAGGCGGCAGGCTTTACAAACCTCTTTAACCTCACCGATGGAATACTAGATTGGAATGCAGCGGGATTACCGCTTGTAAATAACTAATGAAAATTGTAGTTATTGGTGGGGTTGCAGGTGGCATGTCTGCTGCAACAAGAATGCGCAGACTTGATGCTGATGCGGAGATCATTGTGATTGAGAAGAGCGGCCATGTTTCCTATGCCAACTGTGGCCTTCCCTATTACGTAGGGGGAGTAATTGAGGAAGAAGAAGCGTTACTTCTTCAGACACCAGCAAGCTTGTATGCCCGTTTTCGCCTAGATGTACGAATCGCATCTGAAGTTGTTTCAATTGATCCCGCGAAGAAGAGTGTTGAAGTACTCAATGAGCTCACTGAAGAGAGGTACGTCCTCGAGTATGACAAGTTAGTTCTTAGTCCAGGAGCCTCACCTGTCGTTCCCCCAATTCCTGGAATTGAGCGTGCAATGACTCTACGCACCGTTGAAGATGTCGAAAAGATTTTTAATCGTGTGGCTGAAAAGCCTGCAACTGCAGTCGTTATTGGTGGTGGATTTATCGGCGTTGAAATAGCTGAGAACCTAATCCATAAAGGAATTGCTACAACTAT
Source organism: Candidatus Planktophila sp. (assembly GCA_044239085.1). GTDB lineage: Bacteria > Actinomycetota > Actinomycetes > Nanopelagicales > Nanopelagicaceae > Planktophila. The sequence continues at coordinate 7,311 of JBIICC010000005.1, read as the reverse complement.
CGTTGAAACGGCTCCTCAATTACTGGCACCACTTGACCCAGAGATGGCATCCCTTGTTGCAAAAGAGATGCTGCGCAATGGCGTGAAACTTCATCTTGGTGCATCAGCATCGAATATTTCAGCAGACTCAGTAATTCTCTCTGATGGATCTGAAATTCCTGGGGCAATGGTGATTCTTGCGATAGGTGTAAGACCAGATACCAAGCTTGCAAAAGAGGCTGGCTTAACAATCGGAACTCGTGGTGGAATTCAAGTTGATGATTTCAATCGCACCAGTGATCTCGATATCTATGCCGTTGGCGATGTCGCAGAGAAGACAGATGCAATCGATGGAAGCTCAACTCTTGTGCCACTGGCCAATCTTGCCAATCGACATGGTCGCGTAGTTGCAGACCACATCGCGGGTCGCACGACTAGACCAGTAAAGACAATTGGAACAGCAATTGTTAAAGTCTTTGAATTGATGATTGCTGCTACAGGTTGGAACGAGAAGAGACTTTCTTCCTCGGAACGCAAATATAAAGTTATTCATAGCCATCCAAATTCTCACGCTGGTTACTACCCAGGCGCAGAGCAGATGTCACTAAAGTTAATCTTCGACGAAAAAACTGGCGAGATTCTTGGTGCACAAGGCATTGGCAAGGAAGGCGTTGATAAGCGCATCGATGTCATCGCAACTGCAATACGAGGCGGCATTACCGCCCCAGAGCTTGCAGATCTCGAACTCGCTTATGCGCCACCTTTTGGTTCCGCTAAAGATGCAATCAATATGCTCGGATACATTGCGGAAAACATAATGAGCGGATTACTGGAAACCGCGCAGTGGTCAGAGATAGATGACTTTGCGAATCGTGGCTTCCAGCTTGTTGATGTACGAACAGCTTCAGAGTATGCAGCTGGAAATATCCCAGGCGCAATGTCTATGCCAGTTGATGAGATTCGATCGCGAATCGCAGAGTTAACCAATAAGGATGTTTTAGTTAATTGCCAAGTTGGACAAAGAGGACACACCGCAACGATGTTGCTAAAAGAGCTTGGCTTTAATGCAGTAAATCTCGATGGCGGTTATCTCACCTGGAGTAACTCACCCGATGCTACTAAAAATAAGGAGAAAGAATATGTGTCATAAAACTACTTGTCGTAAATGTGGGAAGCCAACATGGTCTGGCTGCGGAAACCATGTTGAGATTGCCCTTAAGGGCATCAGTAAAGCTGATCGCTGCCAAGGTCACCAGAATGATCCAAAAGAACCTGGAATCTTTAGCAAGTTATTCGGCAGGAAGTAATCCCCTTACTGCAACTGCTGTGGTGGGATAAGGTTTAGAAATGAAGGCAATACAAATCACCGCTTTTGGTGGACCAGAAGTGATGAACCTGCTCGAACTTCCAGATCCAATTGTCGGCGCTGATGAGGTTCTCCTTGATGTAACTGCAATTGGAATCAATTACGCAGATACTCACCAAACTGAGAATAGTTATCTCTCACCGCAAACCCTGCCGATGATTCCTGGAATTGAAGTTGTAGGCACTCATGGCGGAAAGAGATATCTAGCAACGGTTTCATCTGGGGGATATGCGCAGAAAGCTGTCGCACATAAGTCATCTCTGATCGCAATTCCTGGCACTGTCACAGATCAGCAAGCGCTCTGCATGTTGGTACAAGGTTCAACTGCATGGCACTTGCTGAAGACGATGGGCCATATTGAAAAGGGGCAGAGTGTTGTTGTCCATGCAGCTGCTGGTGGCGTTGGAACAATTGCAATTCAACTTGCAAAGATGTGGGGAGCGAAGGTAATCGCGGTCACTTCATCTGATGCTAAAGGTGAATTAGCAAAGTCCCTCGGCGCAGATGTTCTAGTAGATGCAAACGTTGAAGATCTTGGAAAAGCTATACGGGATGCAAATGGTGGTCGCGGCGTCGATCTCATTCTCGAGATGGTTGGTGGAAAGACTTTTGATCAGAGCCTTCTTGCACTCGGCACTTTCGGCAAACTCATAACTTTCGGAATGGCATCACGAACAGCGCCAACACCAGTTCATCCTGGTGCGTTGATGCATGGATCAAAAACTATTTCAGGATTCTGGCTCGCAAATTGTTTTGGAAAGAAAGAGCTACTCAATGATGTTATTGAAGAACTCTTTCAATTGATCGCTGACGGAAAGTTAAAGCCTGTAATCGGTGCAACATTTCCTCTAAGCCAAGCAGCCGATGCTCACAAATCAATGCTTGCTCGTGAGTCTGTAGGCAAAATAGCCTTAGATCCTGCGCGGTAATTGGGTGCGAATTTTTCACTTTGAGCCTTAAGCCCTAGACTTCTGCCTCTACCACTGCCCCCCTAGCTCAGTCGGTAGAGCGTTTCCATGGTAAGGAAAAGGTCACCAGTTCGATTCTGGTGGGGGGCTCGCAAGAAAAGTTCGGCACAATTTAATATGCACGCCCTTGGCGGGGTAGCTCAGCTTGGTAGAGCAAGCGGCTCATAATCGCTGTGTCGTGGGTTCAAATCCCGCCTCCGCTACTAGTACCAAACCCGTTCGAAATACGCACGGATTTCACCAATGAAGCACGCTCGGGTAATCTGAGCGCCTGTTACAGCATCACCAACGAAGGAGTAATGACCATGGCAAGTAAGAGCGCGGACGTTCGTCCAAAAATCACCATGGCCTGCGTTGATTGCAAAGAGCGTAACTACATCACTAAGAAGAACCGCCGCAACGATCCAGACCGTATGGAACTCAAGAAGTTCTGTCCACGTTGCAAGTCATCAACTCTTCACCGCGAAACCCGCTAATGCTCAACCCCGATTCGGTCGGGCGTACCTTCGCGGGTACAGATGTAATAACAATTTCTCAATCTGAAATCGATGCCTTCTGCGCCGTTGTCGGCGAAACCGACACAACGATCGCACCCCCAACTTTCACAATCCGAATTACCTTGTCGCAATTTGAAGCGATTTTGACTCAGCCCGAAATCGGTCTTGATTGGACCCGCCTTGTTCATGGTGATCAGAAATTTGAAATCTTCTCTCCCATTAAAGCTGGAGACCCACTTACCTGTAATGCAACTATTGAGAGCTACCGAGTCGCTGCAGGAAATGAAATCGTTACCGTTCGCTCAGATCTTCATCGCTCCGGTGAAGTTGTAGTTTCTGCCTGGTCCACATTGGTGGTGCGAGCATGATTGAAGTTGGTACAGAACTTCCTGAAAGAATCTTCTATCTCGACCGTGCGCTTCTAAAGCAATATGCAGCTGCCTCGGGAGATCAGAACCCAATTCATCAGAATGAAGAGTTTGCCGTATCTGTCGGTCTTCCCAATGTGATTGCACATGGAATGCTCACGATGGCGCTAGCGGGCAAGTATGTCTCTGACTTTGCAGGTGGGTCGGCAAAGGTTCTTGAATACGGCGCTCGCTTTACCAAGCCAGTGATTGTTCCTGCAGGTGAAAAAGTTGACCTCACGGTAACGGCCACAGTTACCGATGTGTCCGATGGAAAAATCTCTCTCTCATTGAGCGCAACATCAGCAGGTGTCAAAGTTCTTGGAATGGCGAAAGCAGTGGTGGCTCAGTGAGCGCTCCAGATTCTGTTCATGAATTAGCACGTGCACGTCAGGCAGCTCGAGCTGAAAAGAATTTCGCGCTCTCTGATCAACTTCGTGATGAAATTGCTGCTCAAGGATTCGAAGTCGTTGATGTTGCAGGTGGCTATGAGCTTCGCCCTAAGAAGCGCTTTCCTGTCTATGAATCCACGCGTGATATTCGCCCGATTAATTCTGGCAAATTTGAGATAACTGCAGCAATAATCGTTGAGGGTTTCCACGAAGATGCAATCACTTGTATTCGATCAATTAAGAGCAATAGCCAATGTGCAATCGCAGTTTTGGTAATTGGCGATCCCGGAGCTCTCGTCGATGAGTTAGATGCAAGAACATCTCTGGTTCAGGTTAATGAGAACTTTGGCTGGGGAGAAAACGCCAACGCTTTACTTCGAAATATCACCAGCGACTATGTAATTATTCTTGACCCTTCAACAACTTTTACCGGCGATGCAATAACTCCAGTACTCGAGGAGTTAAAGAAGCGCGAGTTTGTGGCAGTCGGATGGCGCGGTGGCTTAGTAAACCTTGAAGACGATTGGCGCAGTACCGACGATAAAGGCCCTGGCGAAGTAGATGTTCTCTTTAGTTACTTCTTTGCCATGCATCGAGAAGATGCTCTGGCTGCACGTGGATTTAGTAATCGCGCACTCTTCTATAGAAATGCAGATATTGAATTCTCGCTCACTCTTCGACACTCGAATGGGCGTTTATTGCAGATGGATCTTCCACTCGAGCAAGGGCGTCACCACGGTTATCACGACAGCGACCCTGAATATCGTGATGCTCAATCTAAGAAGAATTACGACCGTATCCTCGAACGCTTCAGAGGCAAGACTGCGATATTGAGCCCGCGCAGGTAGCCTAAGCACATGGCCGATTTACGCGACTACACATCACTGCGCGTCGGCGGACCTGCAAAGAAATTTGTTGAGGTCGGAACCGAGCCCGAGATCATTGCAGCGATTGAAGCTGCAGGAGATTCACCAATTCTCATCATCGGTGGTGGAACAAATATCTTGGTTGCAGATTCTGGCTACGAAGGCACGGTTATTCATATCGTCAACAACTCATTACAAGCAGAAGTTGATGCCTGCAGCGGAGCAACTCTGACAATCGGAGCCGGTGAAAATTGGGATGAGTTTGTCGCAACCACCATTGATCGTGGTTTTGCAGGGCTCGAAACCTTAAGTGGAATTCCAGGAACAGTAGGCGCTGCACCAATTCAAAACATTGGTGCATATGGACATGAGGTCTCTGAGTTCATTACTCGCGTGCGCACCTATGACCGCCAGAAGAAGGAAATCAAGACCTTTACCAATCTTGAATGCGAATTCTCATATAGAAATTCTCATTTCAAAACTCATCCTGGTCGCTATGTGATTCTCGATGTCCAATTCAATCTGCGCCAAGGCGAACTCAGTACTGGAATTACATATTCAGAGCTAGCAGCAAAATTAGGAATTACAGTCGGTGAGAGAGCCCCTATTGAAGTTGTTCGTGCCACAGTTCTAGAACTTCGTGGAGCAAAGGGAATGCTACTTAATCCAAAAGATCCTGACTCTTGGTCTGCTGGTTCCTTCTTTACAAACCCAATTGTTTCCAAGGAAGTCGCTGATCGACTTCCTGAAGGTGCACCGCGCTGGCCAACATCTGATGATCTGGTCAAAACAAGCGCAGCCTGGTTGATTGAAAATTCAGGAATTCATAAGGGCGATTCACATGGCGGTGCTCGCATCTCGACAAAGCATGTCTTGGCACTAACTAATGCAGGTAATGCGACAGCAACAGAGATTGCAGAGCTCGCGAAGTCAGCCCAGCAGAGTGTCTATCAGAAGTTCGGAATTACTTTGGTGGCTGAAGTTAACTTAATTGGTCTAGAGCTTTAAGTTTTATTCGCTTAGCAACTTCTTGATACGACCAATACCTTCAACAATATCTTCATCGCTCGTTGCATAAGAGAATCTCAAGTAGCCAGATGGTCCAAATGCCTCACCTGGAACTGCAGCAACTTCAACTTCTTCAAGAATAATTGTTGCAAGTTCAGCAGATGTATTTGCTACCTTGCCGCGGATTGACTTACCAAGTGCACCCTTTACAGATGGGTAGACATAGAAAGCACCTTGTGGTGTTGGGCAATCAAAGCCAGGGACTTCATTCAGCAATTCAACAATTAACTTACGGCGGCGATTAAAAGCTTCACCCATCATATGGACTGCATCTAAATTGCCAGTCACTGCTGCAATTGCTGCACGCTGTGAAACGTTAGATACGTTAGATGTTAAATGTGATTGGAGATTTGCAGCTGCCTTGATTACATCCTTAGGTCCGATCATCCAACCAACACGCCAGCCTGTCATCGCATATGTCTTTGCAACACCGTTGATGATGATGCAGGTATCAGCGAGCGCCGGAACTAGAACTGGAAGCGATGGCGCAGTTGCGCCGTCGAAGAGCAAGTGTTCGTAGATCTCATCAGAGATAATCCAAATATTGTTCTTAACTGCCCATTCGCCAATTGCTTTGACTTGTTCAGGTGTATAAACAGAACCAGTTGGGTTTGAAGGAGAACAGAAGAGAAGCGCCTTTGTCTTCGGCGTGCGTGCAGCCTCGAGCTGATCAACTGTTACCAAGTAATTCTGAGTTTCATCTGCAAAGACCTCAACAGATTTTCCGCCAGCAAGTTTGATTGCTTCGGGGTAAGTAGTCCAGTACGGAGATGGAAGTAGAACTTCATCACCTGGATCTATGATTGTTGCAAATGCTTGGTAGACAGCTTGCTTTCCACCATTTGTGACAAGAACTTGATCAACAGTAATTTCGTAATTCGAATCGCGCTTTGTCTTTGCAACAATCGCTTCACGCAACTCTGGTAGCCCTGTAGCAGGGGTGTAACGATGGTTTGCAACAACCTTTGTCGCTGTAGCTGCTGCTTCAACAATGTAATCAGGAGTTGGGAAATCTGGTTCGCCAGCTCCAAAGCCAATAACTGGGCGGCCTGCTGCTTTAAGCGCCTTCGCCTTTCCATCTACTGCCAAAGTGGCTGATTCTGCGATAGCTGCAATTCGTGCGGAGATTCTGCTCATGAGCGAAGTCTGCACCATGGGCCACATCTCTAGCACGCTCAAAATCAGGTCAAGATACGGGAGCCAGAATTAGCCGGTTTTACTCTGGAAGGCCCCTGCCCTTACACTTCGACGCTCACGATGAATTTCTTCCTCGCCTTGGCGCGCCTGAAAATTCGTCGCGAAGGGCAGTAGCTCAATTGGCTAGAGTTGCCGTCTCCAAAGCGGCCGGTTGGGGGTTCGAGTCCCTCCTGCCCTGCAAGAAGTTCGACAGCTTTACCCAGTAGTTATTTAACTAGTAGTAAACGAAAGAGAAGGACGATCATGACTGATGCAGTTGAAGTTACCGAGGAGAAGCTCGGGCTTTTTGCACGCGTTGGACTTTACTATCGCCAAATTCTCTCCGAGCTCAAGAAGGTTGTATGGCCAACACGAAATATGTTGACCACTTATACAGCCGTCGTTCTCGTCTTCGTAGCTTTCGTGATCGCAGTCGTTTCAGTCATTGACTTGGTTCTCACCAAAGTCGTCTTCTGGGTATTTGGATAAGGAATAACAATGACTGAAGATCTAACTACCCCAACTCCTGATGCATTTGAAGCAGCCCTTGCTGCCAATGCTGATGATCTCGCTGCTCCTGCTGAACTAATCG
>JBIICC010000110.1:0-2736 GCA_044239085.1 Candidatus Planktophila sp. | reverse complement strand
TTGCGCTACTTGCGCTCTTGGTGCCAGCACCTGCCCATGCAAAAGAGTGCATTGAGAAGGCATGTATCGAGGTGTACACCCAAGATGGAAAGATCGTCATTGAAGGTCGAAAGGGCACAGGGCCGGTTCAGAAGAAGTCAGTGACGCCGGCACCTGCCAAGAGTAAGAAGGCAGTTGTTCCTAAGAACGTTGCACCAATTCCGAAGGTCACAGCATCTGCGAAACCCAAAGCACCGACCACAACACAGAAGCCAACTGTAAAGAAGCCATTACAAAGTAAATCAACGGCAGCTGCAACATCGCTGAGCGATAAGTTGGTCGAGATTCTGCCGACAGCCGGCATTGCCTATTCACCATCCTTTCAGCCACTGATCAAAGTGCCAGTCTTCTTCTGGTGCGATGTTCCGCCCATTGTTACCAAGAAGATTTCGATTGTGGGCGAAGTTGTTGAGGTATCGCTGAAGCCAACGTTCCTCTGGCACTACGGCGATGGAGTTATCTACTTAACGCGTAAAGCTGGTGGGCCATACCCCGATGGCGAGATTCAGCATTCGTACTCAAAACCTGGCCACTATCTCGTGCAACTCATTACTAAATGGGATGGCGAATTTACCGTGCAGGGTGTGACGCAGAAGATTCCGGGCAAGATCGAATCCGTTGCCATTGTGCCTATCACTGTCGTTGCAGCACCTACTCGTTTCTCAGAGCCAGTTCGACTTACTCGATAACTACAACAGAAAGGCATATCCATGTCCACACTGACATCACCGCACGATCTCCTTGCCGCAGTTCCTTTTCTGATTGGCTACCACCCCAGCAATTCGCTAGTTCTTGTAGCGCTAAAAGAAGATTCAGTCGGCATGGCGATGCGCGTTGATTTACCAGATGAAGTTTCTGCCGCAAGTTATGACTTACTGGCAACGCATTTCACCCGCGAAGATGCAGAAGGCGCATTTCTTGTGGCCTACATTCCATCCGAATGCACAACGGGGGAGAGCGTATTAATCAATGCCAGCGCAGCTTTGATGCGAGCAGGTATCGAAGTTAAGGAGTCGCTCCTTGTTCAAGACAATAGATTTAGATCTTTGCTCTGCACCGATAGCGATTGTTGTCCGCCTGAAGGTAGCGCAGTGCCAGAGATTGATTCATCTCGCATTGCAGCAGAACATGTCATTGCAGGTCATCCGATGCCATTTCAAAGCGTTGATCAATTAATTGGCTCGATAGCTGCGCTGCCATCTTCCTTTGAAACTCAATGGGAAGAAGAGGTACGCAGTTTCTGGGTGGAAAGTGATTCGGAGGAGCTCGGTGATTTACAGCGCGATGGAGCAACGGCGGTCATTGATCTTGCAGGTGAATTTGAAGCAGGGCGCACCACCGAAGATCGCGAACTAGTGGCACGTGTCATTGGACGCATGAGTGATATTCAAGTTCGCGACTTCGCACTCGGTAGCCATACCCCCGAGACCACAGATTTCTATTGGCAGATGTGGCGTGAGCTGCTCTTGATTGCACCTCGTGGATTTGTTGCACCCATTGCATCGGTCTATGCAGCCCTTGCCTACGAACGTGGCGAAGGGGCTCTGGCTCAGAGGGCCCTCGACCGCGCCTTTGCAGATGACGAGAAGTACTCACTGGCCCTGCTCTTGCGCCGCGTCTTTACCGCAGGCTGGCCCGCACAATCCTTTACTGCGATGCGTAGGGAACTTCACCCCAAAGTAGTTGCCGGAATCTTCGGGTAATATTTGCACCGGTCACGAGTTCTAGTTGAAAGCCCCGGCTGACTAGACGGCAACCCTCCACCGCGGTGGGGTGCTCCGGGTGACGACCAGGCAGAGTTCTTGGGAGTTCTTCTCTCATCGAAGTCTGCAAGTGCGTGAAGGATTTATATATGAGCAAGCGACCTACTACTGAAGTCACCGGTGCGTGGCTTGAAGGCGATGACCCTGGTGATCGCACATTTATCAATATCGGTTCTCTGACTCTTGAAAGTGGTGAAGAGCTTCCTGATATCACGATTGCATATCAAACATGGGGCACGCTAAATAAAGATAAATCCAATGCGATTCTGATTAACCATGCAATGACTGGTTGGTCTGATGTCACCGGTTGGTGGCCACAGATGGTCGGCCCTGGCCTTCCCTTTGATACAGATAAATACTTCATCATCTGCCCCAATGTCATCGGCGGCTGTCAAGGATCGACGGGACCTTCAAGTATTGCCCCTGATGGAAAGCGTTACGGTTCACGTTTTCCTATCATCACGATTCGCGACATGGTTGCCGCTGAAGTTGCATTCAGTGATGCACTTGGAATCAAGAAATACTTATTGGCAGTCGGTCCATCACTCGGTGGAATGCGATCACTTGAATGGGCGATTCAATTACCTGATCGAGTTGGTGCTATCTGCACCATCGGATCATCTGCAGTTGCCACAGGCGATCAAATCGGAACTGCTGCGGTGCAGATTCGCGCCATTAAATCTGACCCACAGTTCAACGGTGGGGATTACTACGAGCAGAGCCGCGGCCCAGTCGATGGAATGGGAATCGCACGCAGAATTGCACACCTGACCTATCGCACTGAATCTGAGATGGATGTCCGCTTCGGCCGCCAGCTGCAGGGCGATGAGACCGGCCGCTACGCCGTTGAGTCATATCTCGACCACCAGGCAGATAAGTTGGCGAAGAGATTTGATGCCAATACCTATATCGCCCTCACCGACGCTATGAACTC
>JBIICC010000109.1:0-2760 GCA_044239085.1 Candidatus Planktophila sp. | reverse complement strand
GCTCAGATCGCAAAGATGAATAAGTAATACTTAAAAACGGGACAAAAGACTGGGCAGTTCGCTTCGGCGGACTGCCCAGTCTTTTGTGCAATTGCTATTGGATATATGGGTGCGCCTGGCAGGAATCGAACCTGCGACCTACCGCTTAGAAGGCGGTTGCTCTATCCGACTGAGCTACAGGCGCCTGCAGGGTCGTATGACGCAATTGTACTCAGTTAGTAAAACTCCTTAGTAAGGTTGCGCCCATGGCTGAGTTCATCTACACAATGAAGAAGGCGCGCAAAGCGCATGGTGAGAAGGTAATTCTCGACGACGTAACTCTGATGTTTTTGCCTGGCGCAAAGATCGGTGTTGTTGGTCCCAACGGAGCTGGTAAATCGACAGTCCTTCAGATCATGGCAGGCCTTCAGCAGCCATCAAATGGCGAGGCATATCTTTCACCTGGATATACGGTCGGAATTCTTCTACAGGAGCCTCACCTCAATGAAGAGAAGACCGTCCTTGAAAATGTTCAAGAAGGTGTTGCCGAGACGATGGAGATGCTCCGTCGTTTCAATGAAATTTCAGAAGAGATGGCTAACCCAGATGCTGATTACGACAAGTTGCTGGCCGAGATGGGCGAGCTACAAGAGCAACTCGATCACCGCAATGCATGGGAGATTGATTCACAGCTCGAGCAGGCGATGGATGCACTTCGCTGTCCGCCACCTGATGCAGATGTCAAAGTTCTCTCAGGTGGAGAAAAGCGTCGCGTCGCTTTATGTAAATTGCTTCTCGAAGCGCCAGATCTATTGCTTCTCGATGAACCAACTAACCACCTTGATGCCGAATCAGTTCTCTGGCTCGAGCAGCATTTGAGTAAGTACCCAGGCACCGTTGTAGCGATTACCCACGATAGATACTTCCTGGACAATGTTGCGCAGTGGATTCTGGAACTCGACCGCGGTCGCGCATATCCATATGAAGGAAATTACTCCACTTATCTTGAGACAAAGTCTGCACGTCTTAAGGTTGAAGGACAGAAAGATGCCAAGCGAGCAAAGCGCCTATCTGAAGAACTCGATTGGGTTCGACAGAATGCAAAGGGTCGCCAGGCAAAATCAAAGGCACGTCTTGCTCGCTATGAAGAGATGGCAGCTGAAGCTGACAAGATGCGTAAGTTGGACTTTGAAGAGATTCAGATTCCACCTGGCCCACGCCTTGGAAATATTGTCGTAGAAGTTGAGAACTTAGTTAAGGGCTTCGGAGATCGCGTACTTATTGATGATCTCTCATTTACCTTGCCTCGCAATGGAATCGTTGGAGTTATTGGACCTAACGGTGCAGGAAAGACAACGCTCTTTAAGACCATTCTTGGCCTAGAAGAACCAGATTCAGGAAATGTCAAAATTGGTGAGACTGTAAAGATTTCTTATGTCGATCAGTCCCGTGGCGGAATCGATCCAAAGAAGTCACTCTTTGAAGTTGTTTCAGATGGTCTCGATTTCATGAAGGTCGGCCAAGTTGAAATGCCATCGCGTGCATACGTTGCAGCTTTTGGATTTAAAGGCCCAGATCAGCAGAAGCCAGCAGGGGTTCTCTCTGGTGGTGAGAGAAACCGTCTCAACCTTGCACTCACACTTAAGCAAGGCGGAAATTTACTTCTTCTCGATGAGCCAACAAACGACCTTGATGTTGAAACACTTGGTTCACTTGAAAATGCGCTCCTGGAATTTCCAGGATGTGCGGTTGTGATCTCCCACGATCGCTGGTTCCTTGACCGTGTAGCTACACACATCTTGGCTTACGAAGGTGAATCAAAGTGGTTCTGGTTTGAAGGAAACTTCGAGTCATACGAGGAGAACAAGATCGCCCGCTTAGGAGCAGATGCAGCTCGCCCACATCGCGTTACATATCGAAAGCTCACACGATAATGATTTATACAGATAAGCAATTTGTGCGCTGGGGTGACATTGATGCATTTGGTCATGTCAACAATGCAAAGTATTTGACCTATATCCAGGAAGCTCGTTTTCAATGGTCTTTCTATCAATATGCAGCTAAGAACGAGAAGCCGTCACTGGTTGAGATGGTGGTAGCTAAAGCTGAAGTGGATTACTTGGTTCCGATTTATGAAGGTGGAAAGTTCTACGATGTAAACCTCTGGGTTGAATCCATCGGCAATTCATCATTTGTGATGGGTTATGAAGTCGTTGGTGACAATGGCGTAGTGCATGCGAAGGTAAAGTCTGTACAAGTTGCTGTGTCCATGGAGACAAAGAAGTCCCGACCGTTAACTGATCCTGAGCGTGAATTCCTTACACAATACTTAAAGGCCTAGTCGGTAGTTCATGGCGGAGAAAAAAATCCATCCAGGATGGATCGCAGTAATTGTCACCTTCTTTACCTTGATGGCAACTGCTGGGTTTAGGTCTGCGCCCTCTGTACTGATTGTTCCCCTAGAAGAAGCATTTGGTTGGTCCCGTTCTCAGATCTCTGCCGCAGTTTCAATCAATGTTCTGCTCTTCGGTCTCGTTGCTCCTTTCGCAGCGGCTCTCATGGAGCGATTTACTGTTCGAAAAGTTGTTATGGCAGCGCTTTCACTTGTTGCCATTAGTTCTACTTCCACAATCTTTATCTCTCAACCTTGGCATCTATGGGCGCTTTGGGGGATCGGCGTTGGAGTCGGTGCAGGATCCATGGCGCTTGTCTTTGCAGCAACGATTGCTAATCGTTGGTTTGTAGCTCGCAAAGGAATTGTTGTTGGCGCACTTACTGCAG
>JBIICC010000004.1:0-40054 GCA_044239085.1 Candidatus Planktophila sp. | reverse complement strand
TTCATATGTTCCCAAATGTATAGATCTGAGTAATCGCGAGCCATCTCACCAGTAGTGACTTTTACTTCAGCCCACTTAGCTAGCTTGTCCTTGGTTGCTTCGGGCATCGCCTCGGCTGCAGGAAATGAAATGTTTTGATTATCTAATTGACTCTTTACAGAATCAGAAGCGAATGTCGCTCCCCAGTTAAGTAAACCGGCGGTGATAAACAAGAAAACTGTTAGTCCAAATCCCACTGCGGTAACAATCTTGTCAAAATTCTTGCGTTTCATAATTCTCTCCCTTGTAAATCCACCTAACTTTGTTAGGCGCTAAAGGAAGTACATACCTAAGTAAGTATGTACTTGCGAGAATTAGTGAGTGCTGGCACCTTGCTTTGCTATCTGAGTGCTAGCACCACAGCGATCTATCTTTAATGTACTTCTCTGGTGCAGATTGATTGACCTTGACCATTTACTTCGAAGTGAGAACATGGGACCCCGAGGCGATCAAAAGCAGCATCGCCAAAGTGAGTTCTAAAGGCAAGAGCCAACAAGACTCGGATATTTGTATCTTCATCAGAGGAAATTCCAAAAGCTTTGGCAGATCGACTTACAGTGTTCTCGATAACTTTCTCAGTGTGATTGGTTTCACGAGCGATAGCCGAGTTTGTCTTGCCCTCACATAAGAGCCCAAGAACCAACTGTTCGAATGGAGATAGTTCTCTCGTCGTAATGGTGATATCTCGAGACATATTCAGCGACCTCTCCCGTTGCTTCTCTCATTATGCTCCTTTCTTTCCGGTGAAAGACACTTTAAGATGCCCGAATGACGGAAATTACTACTTCACGCCTAGGCCAGACCCTCCTGATTCGGTTTAACCGGCCCGAGAAGATGAATGCGCTCACTAGAGATATGTATGCCGGTCTTACACGAGCGCTCAATGATGCTGCCGGAGATTTCTCGATTCGAACGGTAGTTCTCTCAAGCGAGGGTGATCACTTCACAGCTGGAAATGACATAAAAGATTTCATGGCCAACCCACCAACTGAAGAATCTTCTGATGTTGCACGCTTCCTTGCAGCCCTACTTGAGTTTCCAAAGCCTCTCATTGCGGCGGTAAAGGGAAATGCCATCGGAGTTGGAACAACCATGTTGCTTCATTGCGACATTGTGATTGCATCACCCAGCGCGAAATTCTCGATGCCATTTACATCTTTAGGACTTGTCCCAGAGGCAGGTTCATCAAAGTTATTCCCAGAATTAGTGGGTTACCAACGCGCAGCTCGTATCTTTATGACCGGAGAGTCATTCTCAGCCGATGAAGCTAGAGAGATGGGGCTTGTCGAGACAATTACAGCTGATGCCGAAGCCCAGGCTCTTGAAGTTGCGGAGAAGATTGGCAATCAACCACCTCAAGCGATCATTAATACAAAGGCGCTCATGAAAGCTGGCAAGCATGATTCTGTTGCAGCCGTAATGAAAGCAGAGTTCCAGATTTTCGCACTAGCTCTTCAATCAGAAGAGGCAGCTGCAGCATTTATGAATTTCATGTCCAAAAAAAGCAAGTAAGGGGAGCGCGACAATGTCATTAGCCGGAAAGAGAATCTTCGTAACAGGCGGATCCCGCGGTATTGGACTTGCTATTGCACTTCGTGCTGCAGCAGATGGTGCAAGTGTGGCCATCGCAGCAAAGACATCTGACCCTAATCCAAAGCTGCCGGGAACAATTCACTCAGCTGCCGAAGAGATTCGGGCAGCGGGCGGCACTGCACTTCCCATTCAGTGCGATCTTCGAGATGAGAACCAGATTGCTGATGCAGTTGCCCAGGCTGCTGCCGAATTCGGCGGAATCGATATTCTCATCAATAATGCCAGCGCCATTAACTTAACTCGCACTGAAGATACTCCGGCGAAACGTTTTGACTTAATGTTTGACGTTAATGTGCGCGGAACCTTCCTTACATCTCAGGCTGCTATTCCATATCTACGTGAATCAGCTGAAGCTGGCAGAAATCCACATATCTTGACTCTCTCGCCGCCGCTATCGATGAAGGCAAAATGGTTTAAGAACCATGTTGCTTACACAATGGCAAAGTATGGAATGAGTATGTGCGTACTTGGTATGTCTGAGGAATTTAAGCGAGATGGCATCGCTGTAAATGCTCTTTGGCCCCGAACCGCTATTGATACAGCTGCCCTACAGATGATTCCTGGAGTAGATACAGCTGCCTGCCGTAAACCAGAAATTCTCTCTGACACCGCTTACATCATCCTTAATCGAAATTCGAAGGAGTGCACCGGTAATTTCTTCGTCGATGATGAAGTTCTCGCATCTGAAGGGATTACCGATCTCGAGAAGTATTCAGTAGTACCAGGAACGAAAGACTTCCTTTTAGACTTCTTCCTCGATTAAGCAATTGGATAAGCTTTAATCTAAAGTAGGGCTATGAATCTAGAGCTCAACGGTACAAATGTCATCGACGAGAGCGAACGTGGCGGAAAGGCTTCATCGCTCTTCTGGCCGTGGTGTGGCGCAAACGTCTCCCTATTAGCTCTCTCGTACGGCTCTTTTTTTCTTGGCTTCGGAATCTCTTTCTGGCAAGCCACCCTCGCGGCAGTTCTTGGAACTGTTCTCTCATTCTCGCTTGTTGGTATCAGTTCCCTCGCAGGCAAGAAATCAAATGCGCCAACAATGGTTCTCTCTCGAGCAACATTTGGTGTGCGGGGGAGTGTGATTCCTGGAATTCTTTCTTACCTAATTTTTGTAGGTTGGGAGACAGTCTTAGTCTCGCTAGCAACGCTCGCCACAGGGACAGTCTTTATTCGAATCAGTGACATTGATCGGGACGTTGCGATGGTTGCAGGATTCGCCCTCGCTGCTGGGATTACAGTCTTTGCGGGAGTACTTGGATTCTCTGTGATCATGAGAATCCAAAAGTATTTAACAACAATCACTTTCGCCATGACTGTTGTCTACATACTGCTAACAATTGATGAAGTTGATTGGAGTGCAATCTCTGGAATGGAGTCAGGAAGTACTCAAGGCTTCATAGGGGCAATCATCTTTGGGGCTACAGGAATTGGACTTGGCTGGGTCAATTCAGCAGCCGACTACTCTCGATATCTCCCGCGAAGCGTCTCTAGTAAGGCTGTCGTTGGATGGACAGTATTCGGAGCTTCGACCGTTCCAATAATTCTTGTCATCTATGGCGCAGCTCTCTCAGGCAGCAGTAAGGATTTGTCGGAAGCAATTGCAGGCGATCCAATCGGTGCGCTCACCACCATTCTTCCAACGTGGTATCTCATCATTTTTGCACTCGTTGCAATACTCGGCCTCGTTGGCGGTGCGATACTCAATCTCTACTCTTCTGGTCTCACTCTCATCTCAATTGGTGTGCCCGTTAAGCGCCATACTGCAGCAGCACTCGATGCGCTCTTAATGTTTATGGGTGCTGTTTATTTCGTCTGGATAGCTGATGATTTCTTCTATCCATTCCAAGGCTTTCTCATCACCTTAGGTGTACCTATTGCTGCGTGGTCAGCGATTTTTGTCACTGATGTTCTCTTGCGAAAGAGTTATAACGAGAAGGATCTCTTTAGCGAGAATGGCCGATATGGTTCTTGGAATTACAGGTCAATAGGAATCCTCGTTGTAGCAACTCTCGTTGGATGGGGCTTTGTCACAAATGGCTTTGCAAGTTGGCTCTCTTGGCAGGGCTACTTCTTGGGAATCATTGGAGGCAAGGAAGGGGAGTGGGCTTATGCGAATCTTGGAGTCTTCTTCGCTCTGATAATTGCAGCCTCTGGATATTTCCTCATCGCCCGCAAGAATGTCGCCCAGCAATAATTACCTGCGTGATACCTTCAGAGCATGCGTAAAAGGGTAGCTCCGTTAAGAGATTTCCTTCATCGCGAATCTTCGAGTGGAGTGATTCTCTTAACCGCCGCAACCCTCGGTTTAGCCACCGCTAACTCCCCAGCGAGCCAGTTGTATTTTGATTTTCTTGAATTCGACTTTAATCTCACCGCTGGAGTTTTCATCCTTAAACTCACAACTCTCAAGGTAATCAATTACATCTTGATGACTATTTTCTTCTTCGTAGTTGGATTAGAGATTAAGCGCGAACTCACTTCAGGCCACTTAAGCCGCTTTAGAGATGCGATTATGCCATTTATCGCCGCCATTGGCGGAATGGCGCTGCCTGCACTTATCTATCTGGCAATTGCAGGATCTGAAGCCCCACATGGTTGGGCGATACCGGTAGCTACAGATATTGCACTCGCTGTTGGCGCCTTGGCCTTACTTGGCAATTTAGTTCTTCCTTCCCTTCGCACATTTCTACTGGGGCTAGCTGTCATCGATGATATTGGTGCAATTCTGATCATTGCCTTTATTTATTCAAGTGGAGTTGCGATCTCGTGGCTCTTCGCTGCAGTAGCAACCGTTGTTGTCATCGTGCTCGTCAAGAGATTTGGAGTGCGCAATACATATATCTATGTGTTATTTGGCATCGCTCTTTGGTACACCTTCTATCGAACAGGAATTCATCCGACTCTCGCCGGTGTAGTTCTCGGGCTCCTTACGCCAAATGCTCCTAAAGAGGTTGATTCGCATCTTGATGTTGAGGATGGAACACTTTCTGTCATCGAATGGCTTGAAGCAAAGTTGCACCCGTGGAGCACATATGTGGTTGTGCCAATTTTTGCATTCGCGAATACAGGGGTAATCCTTACATCTGAAGCACTGAAGAACGCATCCACCTCAGTAATAGCTTGGGGAATCTTTGCAGGACTCGTGATCGGAAAACCAGTTGGAATTCTCCTAGCGATGGTTTCTGCAAAGAAGTTAAACATTGGGGACTATCCATCTGGAGCTCGTAATTCGGATGTGTTGGCCACCGGTAGCGCCGCTGGAATCGGATTTACAGTCGCCATCTTTATCTCAAGCTTGGCCTTTACCGATGCTGCGCAGCGAGATATCGCGATCATCGCAGTGATAACCGCATCCATTGTCAGTGGACTGCTGAGCTGGATTCTCTTTAGAGCATTCTCCCGTCGTTAATCTCTTTTACCTGACAACTTACTTCAAACTGTCAGGTAAAGAGATTTCGATAATCTTCTAATCTTCCACGTATCACTACAGAAACCTGGAGATACGATGAAGAAATTTCTGATTATTGCAACAACTCTATTTTTTGCTCTCGCAACAACCACTTCTGCATCTGCTGCCGAAGTCAAGATTTCTCCTCAATTCAAAGTGAGTAAGAAGAATCCGATCATCAAGATCAAGGCGAGTGACTTGCCTGAAGGTAATGGAATCTATATCAGCCAATGCATGGCTCCCAAAGTTACAGGCACAGCACCAACTGCTTGTAATCCATCAAAAGCTTCCAAGCTCTGGGTGTCGGATCGCGCAGAGGACCAGCAAATGGGAGCAAAGGCGAGCACTTCCAAGCTATCGATTAAGGTTGATAAGTACTTTAAAGAGGGAGATTGCGTTCACACCACCTGTGTTATTTATGTAACCAATGATCACAACGCTCCAGATGACAGAAGTTCAGATAAGGCAATTAAATTTAAATTCGGGGGCTTTCTACCGTTTTAATCCCCTCGGGCTAAGCTTTTTCTGCGAGGGCTTTCAAACCTGCTAGAACAAATGCTTTGGCACTTTGAACTTCGAGTTCTGGATCTTTCCCAGATTCGATTCGCTTGGTGGCAACTTCGATAGCACTTTGTAATAGAGATATTGCTGGGGAACCCATTGGAATGCCTAATGCATCCAGTGGGTTCTTGAGCGTTAACATGAGTGCGATATGGGCGGTACGTATTTCGTCTCTGCGAAATTCTGGTGGCGCGATACTGTTTAAACTCTTTGCCAGCATATGGCGCCCATCAACAACATAAGCCAGGGACTCGTCAATCCAGATCGAAACTTGCTCCAGTGGGATATGCGAACGCGATGTTGCTGAAGCCAAACGCGAGCGGTAGCTATTCAATTCGTCCAAAATCAGATCAGAGATGAGATCTGCTGATGACGAGAAATACTCGTAGAGCGCTGATCTGGAAATTCCTGCTGCTCTAGCAACTGCGCTCATCGTGATTGATTGGGCGCCATCCTCAATCGCCATCGAGAGTGCAGTTTGAATTATCTGCTCTTGTCGCATAGCTCTCTGTTCCGCAATCGTTGATGCGGTGATTTTCGGAGACATGACATCATCGTTCTATACCTCAGGCCAATGCGCCACTTCAAAGAGTGTGATTTGGGAAATAGAAAACCCCGCCATCTCTGACGGGGTTTTCTCTAAAGCATTCTTTAGATGTCGTAATAGAGCTCGAACTCAGCTGGATGTGGACGCAAACGAACATAATCAACTTCGTTCTTACGCTTCCACTCAATCCATGTTGAGATGAGATCTTCTGTAAAGACTCCACCCTTTGTAAGGAATTCGTGATCTGCCTCAAGGCTATTGAGAACTGCATCAAGTGATCCTGGAACTTGAGGGATAGAAGCAGCTTCTTCGCCTTCTAGTTCGTAGAGATCCTTATCAACTGGTGCAGGTGGTTCGATCTTATTGACGATTCCATCGATACCAGCCATGAGCATCGCAGCGAATGCGAGGTATGGGTTCGATGATGGATCTGGGCAACGGAATTCAACGCGCTTTGCCTTTGGTGATGCACCAGTAATTGGAATACGGATACATGCTGAACGGTTACGAGCTGAGTAAACGAGGTTTACTGGAGCTTCATATCCTGGAACAAGACGGCGGTATGAGTTCACTGTTGGGTTGGTGAATGCAAGAAGTGATGGAGCATGCTTCAAGAGACCACCGATATACCAACGCGCCATATCTGAAAGATCGCCATATGTGCCAGCTTCGAAGAAGAGTGGCTTTCCGTTCTTCCATAGTGATTGGTGAACGTGCATTCCGGAACCGTTATCTCCGAAGAGTGGCTTTGGCATAAATGTTGCTGTCTTGCCGCCTTCCCAAGCAACGTTGCGAATGATGTACTTAAACTTCATTAGCTCATCGCCGGCGCTCAAGATATCTGTGAAGCGGTAGTTGATCTCCATCTGGCCAGCTGTTCCAACCTCGTGGTGTGAACGCTCTACAAGAAGTCCTGCACGTCCGAGCTCCATCACCATCTCATCGCGAAGATCTGCGAATTGATCTGTTGGAGATACAGGGAAGTAACCACCCTTTACGCGTGTGCGATATCCACGGTTAGGAGTTCCATCTGGATCTGTGACGATGCCTGTGTTCCAGGCACCTTCGTAAGAATCGATGTGGTGGTATGACTCGTTGATACCAGTCTTAAATCGAACTGCATCAAAGACATAGAACTCTGCCTCTGGCGCGAAGAATGCCTGATCTGCAATTCCCGTTGACTTCATATAGTCAACAGCCTTTGCAACCACGCCACGTGGGTCGCGTGAGTAAGGAGTGTCATCGCTTGGGTTGTGAACAGAGAAGATAATGACAAGAGTCTTCTCCAGACGGAATGGATCGATAAATGCAGACTCAGGTACTGGAAGCAACTTCATATCTGATTCGTTGATTGCTTGGAATCCACGAATAGATGAACCATCAAACATAAGACCATCTGTAAATACAGCTTCGTCAAATGATTCAATAGGTACGTTGAAGTGGTGCTGAATACCAGGAAGGTCTGTAAATCGTACGTCGACGAGTTTTACATCTTCCTTCTTAATGTATGCAAAAATTTCTGATGAATTCTTAAACATATTTACTCCAATTGAGGCTGTTTATAACCCAGCCGACTCAACTCTGAGCTCTGCTGATGGAGTGAAGGCTAGTTTGCTTGCGTAAAAATGTCATAATCGCCGTGTTACAGCCGTGTTACATCCTGGCAGGAAACTCTCGACGCTAGGCTTCGGGCCATGTATCCACGCGTGAGTCAGGGCCGGCGCCTTCTTGGAATAACGATTGATTGGCTCGCTTGCTATGCAATCGCCCTCGGCTTCTTTGCAGGTGGCGGTTCTCTCATGGATCGGGTCCCGCAGGCCCGAGTTCCAGTGCTCATTCTTCTCTTCGCCCAATACTCGCTCTTTGTGGCACTTGGGGGAGCATCCTTTGGCCACAGAATTGTTGGCCTCAAGGTGGTTCGGTTTTCAGATGGCGGCGCAGTTACTCCACGTCAATCATTGATTCGAACAGCGCTATTGCTGCCACTAGTTACAGCTATAACTTTTGATGAAGATGGGCGAGGCATTAATGAACGCCTCTCAAATACAGTTCTTATTCAGACCAGAGGAAAGATTTAGCGAATCTTTACGCCTTTTGGCATTGGACCCTTTGGAATAGGAAGTGACATTCCGCCGACTGCCTTAAGGCGGGCACGCACTTCTCTCATCTGATGCGGAGTCAGCTTCTTTGGAAGTTTTCCAAGGTGCTTCTGTAATTTACGAAGAGGAATTTGACCTTCTCCATCTCCAACAAAAACTTCAGTGATTGGAACACCAGGTGCATAGCGCTCTGATTTGCGTTTCTCATCTTGCAACATCTGACGAACTGCAAATCCACCTTCTCCAGTGAGAACGATTCCAGCGCGTCCAACGCTGCGATGCACCATATCTTGTTGACGATTTACAGCAACTGCAGGGGTAGTTGTCCAGCCCTTACGAATAGCCATGAGAACGCTAGCTCCAGCGCCCATCTGTCCTTCAATATTTGCATATGCCGCAGATCCTGCAACACGGGTAAAGAGAAACATCGCTGCAAGAGCAGCAAGCGGCGTTGAGACAAATCCAGCATAGACAGGGTGTCCGAAGACGAATCCAATTGATACACCAATCACCAACACAAGGATGAAGGTGGCAATGAGTGCGCTACCTATCCAAGGCTTAACAGAGGCCGTGATCTTGTAGGCGTCGCGGAAGGTCTGAAAACGTGGCTTCTTTATCTTTGCTTCTTTTTTCTTACGCTTGAACATGCGCGTTAGTTTAGGGGAGCGGGGGCGATACCACCAAGACGAACAGGCGCCCAGCGCTGGCCTTCGTGTGAATCTGGATACTTTTCTTGAACTTGATGCAGCATGGAGATCATTGTTTCTCGCAGTAATTTCTCACCCGCATCGACATCGCTCTGCTTATCGAAATAGAGCGGGGCTCCGAAGGCGACGGTGATAGGGAATTTATTTCGACGAAGATTTCGCTTCACCTTCTTGGTCCAGATTCTCTGTGAACCCCAGACGATTGTTGGAATGACCGGTACTCCAGCGCCCATAGCCAGTCGAACTGCTCCAGTCTTTAACTCTTTAATTTCAAATGAGACGGAGATAGTTCCCTCTGGGAATATTCCGACTATTTCTCCTGAGCGCAGAGCTCGAAGGGCTGCGACGAAAGATGCAGTTCCACTACTGCGGTCAACACAGATATGGTGCATTCCGCGCATCAATGGGCCCGCTAATTTGTTGTCGAAGATCTCTTTCTTTGCCATAAATCGGACGTAGCGATTTGCAGGAAGTGCGGCAGTCCCGGCGAGTGCGAAATCAAAGTATCCAATGTGATTGATTGATAAGACTGCTCCACCATCGCGAGGAATATGTTCAACACCTTCGAAATCAAATTTGAGCCCTAGGTACTTCCAAAATAACTTGATCGCACCAATTACTGGTGGATAGACCAGATCAGCCACGTTTCTCCTGTGCCTGCTTGTAGAGACGACCGGCGCGGTAAGAGCTTCTAACTAGTGGACCACTCATGACGCCGCTGAAGCCAATATCTTCGGCCTCTTTTGCAAGTTCAACAAACTCATGGGGCTTTACCCAACGCTCGACCGGATGATGCCTATTTGTTGGGCGAAGGTATTGAGTAATGGTGATGAGATCGCAACCTGCAGCATGTAAATCAACGAGAGCTTGAGAAATCTCTTCGCGTGTTTCGCCGAGGCCGAGAATCAAATTCGATTTTGTAATCAGCCCGAATTCTCTAGCTTGAGTAATCACGTTGAGAGAGCGTTCATATGTAAATGCTGGGCGAATCTGCTTGAAGATTCTTGGAACTGTTTCAAGATTATGTGCAAAGACTTCAGGTCGTGTCTCAAATACTTCATTGAGAAGGATTGGATTTCCACTGAAATCTGGGGCGAGCATTTCGACGCCTGTACCGGGATTTAGCTCATGAACCTTGCGGATAGTCTCTGCATATAACCAAGCACCTTCATCTTCGAGGTCATCTCTTGTTACACCAGTAATTGTTGCGTACTTCAAACCCATCGCCTGAACAGATTCAGCAACTCTGCGTGGTTCATCGCGATCTAACTCTTCTGGTTTACCCGTATCGATATTGCAGAAATCGCAACGACGAGTGCAACGGTCTCCACCAATCAAGAATGTTGCTTCCTTATCTTCCCAACACTCGAAGATATTTGGACAAGCTGCTTCTTGGCAGACGGTATGTAAACCTTCTGTCTTTACCAATGAGCGAAGGCGGGTGTATTCAGGGCCCATATTGGCGCGAGTCTTAATCCACTCAGGTTTGCGCTCAATGGGTGTTTCAGTATTGCGGGCTTCGATACGAAGTAGCTTGCGACCCTCTGGTGCGATAGTCATGCGCTCACCTTCGATAAAGTTGAAGAAACTATTTTCTCTACAACAGGCATTACCTCAATAATATCGATATCTCGCCCTAACTCCGTACGCAAGGAAGTCACCTCAGCATCGGCAATCCCACACGGGATGATCTTGGAAAAGGCGGCCAAATCTGGGTTTACATTGAGGGCAAATCCATGCATCGTCACTCCAGATGCAACGCGAATTCCGATAGCGGCAATCTTTCTGTCGCCACGTGAATCTTGAATCCAGACTCCTGAACGTCCTGAAATTCTGGTGGTGACGATTCCAAAGTGAGCGCATACTTCAATTAGCGCAGCTTCAATCTCTCGAACAAATCCCACTAGTTCATGTGGGTTTGCCAATCTAATAATTGGATATCCAACGAGCTGACCGGGACCATGCCAGGTAATTTTCCCACCTCTATCGACATCGATGACCGGAGTTCCATCATTGGGTTTCTCTTCAACTGAAGTTCGTTTACCTGCCGTATAGGTCGATGGATGTTCAAGAAGTAAGAGTGAATTGGGTGTAACACCACTGACTACTTCAGAGTGAATTTTTCGCTGCAAATCGAGGGCTGTTAGGTACTCCACAGTTCCTAGACGCTGCACATCAAGAGAGTTAGCTGAAATTTCCGCTCCTTGGGGAACGCTAGCAACTGGCACAGGTACAGCGTAAAGGTAGGCTTGGCGCCTAGCCAATCGCATCTCGCGTCTATCTGCTTGAAAGGTATGAAATCTCCATGTCTCTGGCCTCAACTCGAAAGAACCGTAAACCCTTCGCCCTAGCAATGCTCGTGGTCATCAGCTGGTTCATCATCACCGGCTTCTTTGGGCCACTCTTCGGCAAGCTCACTTCGGTTCAGGAGAATAACAACTCCTCATTCTTACCAAAGGGCGCAGAGGCGACCCAAGCAGCAGATCTCATTGAGGGATTTTCAGATAGAGATGGATTCGCCTTCCCAACCTTGATTCTCTTTGAAGGAAAGGTAACCCCTGAGAACCTTGCTGCAATTAATGCGCATATGGCAGGCGTTGGCTCGCTCACTATCGGAGATACAGATAAGAAAATTTCAGATTACATCGCACCTGATCAGGTAATTTCAGTATTCCCATCAGAAGATGGAAAAGCGATTCTTGCAAATGTTCCATTGGATGGAAATGCAATCTCGGAGTTACTCCCTAACGATGAACCAGTACTTCCTGCAATAGTTGAAGCACTTCGCGAAGATGTAAAACCATTGGCGGATGCAAATGGAGTCAGTCACTATGTGACAGGGCCAGCGGGCTTGTTAGGTGACCTCTTTGGCGCTTTTGGCGGAATCGATTCAACGCTTCTTCTTACTACGCTCGCTGTCGTTGCGGTCATTTTGATTGTTGTCTATCGCTCTCCAGTGCTCTGGATCATTCCACTGCTCTCAGCGTTATTTGCACTCTCAACAGCTGGTGGAATTGTCTATCTCTTGGCAAAGGCAGACATCATCGATGTCGATGGTCAATCCCAAGGAATTCTCTCAGTTCTGGTTATTGGTGCGGCTACCGATTACGCACTCTTATTAATCGCACGATATAGAGAAGAGCTACATCATCACGAGAATCGCTTTGATGCGATGCGAGCTGCTTATAAAGGCGTGTGGGAGCCAATCCTTGCTTCTGGTTCAACGGTTGCAATCGCTCTCATGGTTCTTCTCTTTAGCCAATTAACAAATACTGCTGGCTTAGGGCCAATTGGCGCAATCGGAATTGTTGTTTCGATGATTACGATTTTAACTTTGCTTCCTGCGCTACTTCTTCTCTTTGGTCGCTGGATCTTCTGGCCACGCGTACCAAAGAATGATGGCGATGACCACGTCCTTGAGGGAATGTGGTCAAAGGTTGGCGCTGGTATTGGACGCAATCCTCGTAAGGCTTGGGTTATTTCAGGCACCGTACTTCTTCTATTCGCCTTTGCATCCACAACCTTGAAGGCAGATGGAATTGGAACTGTCGATACCTTCACCGGCAAACCAGAATCAGTTGTTGGACAGAAATTACTTCTTAAGCACTTCCCGGGTGGCGAAGGAGATCCAACTCAAGTCGTAGTGAGCGCAGACAAGATTGAAGCAGTAACCGCTGCGCTTACTGGTGCTCCGGGAGTTTCATCAATTACTCCAGCGCTAGATGGTCTTCCTATCCCAGGACAACCAGTGCCAGAGGTAAAGATTGTTGATAACAAGGCAATCCTCAATGTAACTTTGGATGCAGCTCCAGATAGCGTCGAAGCGGGAAATGATATTCCTGAGTTAAGGCGTTTAGCGAAGGCTGCTGACTCAACTGCGCTCATCGGCGGCACAAGTGCTGTTTATTACGATGTCCGACAAGCTAATAATCGAGATAACAGAGTGATTATTCCAATCATTCTCCTTGTTATCACTTTGATTCTAGGAGTTCTCCTGCGAAGCATTCTGAGTGCAATTGTTCTGCTCGGAACTGTTGTTCTCTCATACTTTGCAACGCTTGGAGTCTCTGCTCTGGTCTTTAACCATGTATTCGGTTTTGCAGGCGGAGATAACTCATTCCCACTCTTCGCCTTCATCTTCCTAGTTGCACTCGGCATTGATTACAACATCTTCTTGATGTCTCGTGTACGTGAAGAGTCGCAGAAGATTGGCACTCGAGCAGGTGTAATCAAGGGCCTTACAGTGACAGGTTCAGTTATTACTTCTGCAGGAATTGTTCTTGCGGCCACCTTTGCCGTATTGGGCCTTCTGCCACTTGTTCCACTTGCACAACTCGGCTTTGCTGTCGCCTTTGGTGTTCTTCTCGACACAATCATCGTTCGATCAATCTTGGTACCAGCTCTTGTGCATGAGATCGGTCCGAAGATTTGGTGGCCTTCTAAGCTTCAAAATAAGTAAGCCTTCATGAGAGTTGGCACAAGTTAATGTCAGATAAGCCAGTCGTCGTCATTGGTGGGGGGCTGGCTGGGTTGAGCGCTGCACTGACTCTGCAAGAAGCAGGGCGTGAAGTTGAGGTTTATGAAGGAAGCGATCGAGTAGGTGGCCGAGTCGCCACAGACCATATCGATGGTTTTACTCTCGACCGAGGATTTCAACTGATTAATGTCCGGTATCCCGAGATAGAAAGAGTTGATGTTGTTCGTGAATTAGATTTCCAGATTGCCAGTCGCTCCGTTGACATTTCACTCGGAGATAAACGCCTTTCGCTCAGTGACCCTCGCAGCAATCCCGTGAGTGCGCTGGACTCACGCACAGGTACCTTGATTGAGAAGTTGAAATTTGCGTCGTATCTATTCTCTTCATCTAGTAATGAGAAATCTGTCGGGCAAGAGCTAGAAGTTCTTGGAAGTCTCTATACGCGAGTGCTTCGGCCATTCTTGAGTGGCGTATTCCTTGCAGACCCGAACCTGATTAGCGCAGTACAAGGTAAAGAACTCATACGTTCCTTTATCTCTGGAAAACCTGGGCTACCTCGATTGGGCGCTGGAGCACTTCCACAACTTCTCGCGAAAAGAATCAAATCCATAAATCTCAACTCTCAGGTTGATTCACTTGCTCAGTTTTCTGGACGCACAATAATCGTTGCTACAGATCTCACTACCTCGGCCCAACTTCTTGATATTCCAAATGTACCGAAATTGGCTTCAAGCATCACCTGGTATCACGAGGCTCCGGCTGATCTCACTGCCTCCAATCGATTACTTCTCGATGGAGAAAATCGTGGCCCTGTTGTGAACTCAATCGTGATTTCGAATTTCATATCTACTTATGCGCCTGTTGGCAGATCTCTGTTATCTACAACCACTATCGGTTACACATCTGAATCTGAAGTGCGCAGACATCTCTCACTCATGTGGGGAGCAGAGACTCAAGCTTGGCCGCTTATCGCCAAATATGAAATCCCCAAATCACTTCCGATTTTCTCCCCGATGAGTGAACCGGCATCATCGTCTAAGGTGGGTGAAGGTATTTACGTAGCTGGAGATTTCAGAACAGCAGCATCTCAAAATGGAGCTTTGCTATCAGGGCGCCTTGCAGCGCAAGAGTTACTCCTCGATTAAGGCGCTTAGAGCTGAAGTCACATGCGGGTAATCCCATGTGAATCCAGATTCTGTAAGAACTTGTGGAATAACCTTCTTGCTTCCAAGAATTTCACTTGAAAATCCACCGAGTGCAATCTTCAGTGCAATAGCAGGAGCTGGGAAAAGGGCTGGTCGTCGCATTGCGCGAGCAAGAGCTGAGGTAAATTCTTGATTTGTTACTGGGTTCGGTGCAGTGAGGTTTACCGGTCCTTCAATTTTGCTCTCGATAATATAAGAGATGGCGCGAATTACATCGTGCAGAGTGATCCAGGACCACCATTGTTTTCCAGAACCCAACTTGCCGCCGAGTCCAAGACGAAAGAGTGGAAGCATCTTTCCTAAAGCTCCGCCTGTTGGATCGAGCACTAAACCTGTTCTTATCTTTACCGTTCTTACTGAGCCAGCGAGATCTGCCGCTGCTTCCCATTCGCGACAGACAGCCGCTAGGAAGTCATCGCCAACGCGATCACTTTCAACAACGGCTCGGTTTCCAGATTCTCCATACCAGCCAATTGCGCTAGCGGAGATAAAGAGTTGTGGTTGAACTTCGGCAACGGCCTTTGCAATTGCAGTTGTGCCGAGCAATCTAGAATTGAGAATCTCAGATTTGTATTTCTTACTCCAACGCTTGTCGCCAACGCCAACGCCGGCAAGGTGAATAACAACATCGACTCCACGTAGGGCTTCGATATCTACATAACCAGTTTGAGGATCCCATTGGATTTCATCGGGAGCTACAACGGCTCGTCGAACGAGTCTCTGAACAGTATGACCCTCAGCCTTTAAATGACCTACGAGTGCTGTACCGATGAGCCCTGAAGCTCCGGTTATTGCAATTCTTTGATGCGCTGACATCAAATTAAAGACCTAAATCAGATTCAAATGCTCCACCTTCAAGGCGTTCCTTCAGCGTCACTAAGAATCTAGCTGCATCTGCACCGTCGACAACGCGATGATCGTAGGAAAGACCGAGGTAGACCATTGAGCGAATCGCTATGGTTTCTCCACCATCTTCACCCTTAACAACCATTGGGCGCTTAACAATTGCCCCTAGTCCAAGAATTGCGACCTGTGGCTGGTTGATGATTGGTGTATCGAATAGAGCGCCACGTGAACCTGTATTGGTGAGAGTAAATGTTCCGCCACCAAGTTCATCAGGAGTTACCTTGTTATCGCGAGTACGTGCTGCAAGATCTGCAATCTTGCGAGCAACGCCACCCATATTGAGATCGCCAGCATTGTGAATGACAGGAACGAGGAGACCGCGTTCGGTATCAACTGCAATGCCGAGGTGTTCTGCTCCATGGTAAATAATTTGATCGCCTTCAACTGATGAGTTGAGTACTGGGTGCTGCTTAAGAGCCTCACATACTGCAACTGCAAAGAATGGAAGGAAGGAGAGCTTGACTCCTTCACGTCCTTCAAATGTCGCCTTTGAGCGATCGCGCAAACGAGCAATCTTTGTGACATCTACTTCAATAACTGTTGTTAGTTGAGCAGAAACTTGTAGTGATTCGACCATGCGAGCTGCAATCACTTTACGAAGACGTGACATTGTCACGGTCGTTCCACGAAGTGGAGATGCAACAGGTGCTGCTGGTCGTGCAGCAGGAGCAGAAGCTGCCACTGGCGCACTCTGTGATGGTGCAGATGCAGGCTTTGCCGCCATGACATCTTCCTTGCGAATTCGTCCGCCAATACCTGAACCGCGAACAGTTGAAAGATTGACACCAAGATCGTTAGCCAACTTGCGAACAATCGGTGTTACATAAGCATCAGCTGGTTGTGTAACAGGTGTTGCAGGAGATATAGGCGCTGAGGGAACAACGACTGGAGTAGATGGTTGAGCTGGAACCTGTGCCACCGGAAGCTGAGCAATTGGCTCGGACACAATTGGTGCGGGTGCCGCTGGAGCAGGCGCAGGTACCGATCCAGATGTTCCAATAAGTCCGAGTCGAGCTCCGACTGCAACAGTTGTATCAACAGCAACATCAATTGCCAGAAGAGTTCCTGCAACAGGAGATGGAATCTCTGTATCGACCTTATCTGTGGAAACTTCGAGGAGCGCCTCATCTACTGCAACGGAATCTCCAACGTTCTTAAGCCAACGCGTAACAGTTCCTTCACTGACAGATTCACCGAGAGCAGGCATTGTGATGACTGTTCCTGCACCACTTGAAGCTGGTGCTGCAGGCGCCGCAACAGGTGCAGGGGCGGCAGGTGCTGGTGGGGGAGTTGATTCAACAACTGGTGCAGGAGTCTGTGCCACGGGTTCGGATGCAACTGGTGCAACTGCAGGTGTCGCAGCTGAACCTGACTCATTAATTACGGCTAATTCTGCACCCACTGCAACAGTCTGATCTACTGCAACAACAATCTTTGATAGAACTCCTGCAACTGGCGATGGAATCTCTGTATCAACTTTATCTGTCGAAACTTCGAGGAGCGGTTCATCTACAGCGACCATATCGCCCTCGTTCTTAAGCCAACGTGTAACTGTTCCTTCACTAACGCTCTCGCCGAGAGCTGGCATTGTGACTGAGAATGTCATAGTTATTTCTCCTCTAACTTAACCGTGTGCGTGAAGTGGCTTGCCTGCAAGAGCCATGTGAGCTTCGCCCATTGCCTCTGACAGTGTTGGATGTGCATGAACAAGTGGAGCAACATCATCTGCTGATGCTTCCCAGTTAAAGATTAATTGCGCTTCGGCCAATAGCTCGCCAACTCGCGCACCAACCATATGGATTCCAAGAACAGGGCCATTCTTTTCTGCAACGAGCTTGATAGAACCTGCAGTCTTAAGAATCTGCGCTTTTCCATTACCAGCTAAGTTGTAATCGAGTTCAACAACGTCATACCCACGTTCCTTGGCAATCTTTGTAGATAGCCCCACTGATGCAACCTCAGGCTCTGAGTATGTAACGCGTGGGACACCGTCGTAATTGATTGGACGTGGGTTGAGGCCCGCAATAGTTTCTGCAACGAGAATTCCCTCTTGGAAGCCGACGTGTGCGAGTTGAAGAGTTGGAATGATGTCGCCAACTGCGAAGATTCCCGGAATATTTGTGCGGCAATGATCATCGACTGTGATGTAGCCACGGTCCATAGCAATGCCAACCTCTTGATATCCCACACCATCTGTCACAGGTCCGCGACCAACAGAGACGAGCAAGATTTCTGCAGTGAATTCGCGGCCATCTTCGAGGGTAACTGTGACGCCATTTGCATCGACTTTATGAGATTTAAAGCGGACGCCGAGTTCAAATTTGATTCCACGCTTACGGTATGCGCGCTCGAGAAGCTTGCTCGATGATTCATCTTCGAGAGCAACGAGATGTGGCAGACCTTCAATGATGGTGACATCTGCACCAAATGATTTCCATACAGATGCGAATTCACATCCAATTACACCGCCACCTAAAACAATCACACTCTTTGGAACATAATCCATCTTTGTTCCGTGATCTGACGTGATCACCTTCGTGCCATCAATATCTAAACCTGGAAGTGTGCGGGCATATGAACCTGTCGCAAGAACAATATTCTTGCCGGTGTACTGGGTTCCGTTTACTTCAACTGTGTTATTGGATACCAAGCGACCTTCACCTTCAACGAAGGTAATGTTTCTAGATTTAACGAGTCCTTGGAGCCCCTTGTAGAGACCGGCGATAACGCCATCTTTATAACTATTTACTCCAGCCATATCAATCGAATTAAAAGTTGCGTTGACTCCGAATTGAGCAGATTCGCGAGCGCTATCTGCAATCTCGCCCGAGTGCAGGAGCGCCTTTGTAGGAATACATCCTCGGTGCAAGCAAGTGCCGCCAACCTTGTCCTTCTCGATGAGCGCTACAGTCAGACCTAACTGAGCTCCACGAAGAGCTGCCGCGTATCCGCCGCTGCCACCGCCAAGAACTACAAGATCAAAATTCGACACCGAGTGACTCCCTTAAGCCTGGTCAAGATGATTCATCAACGGGGCTATCTTGCCAGCCTTCGCGCCTCATTACTAACGCACGATATGGGGCTGATACTCCCAATTCTTACCCTTGATTCGCTTTAGCCCTGGAAGGCCGCTATCTCAACTAGTGAACGCATCGCGACCCCTGTGCCGCCGACGGGGGTGTAGCCGTGGGCTGCACCTTCATTAAAGGACGGTCCTGCAATATCTAAATGGAGCCATGGCAGCTCTTCGTCGATGAACTCTTTCAGGAAGAGGCCAGCAACCAACATTCCACCCATACGTTCTCCAATATTTGCCATATCTGCAATGGGAGAGTCCAGTGATGCGCGAAGTTCCACCGGAAGAGGCATTGGCCAGAAAGATTCTCCTGTTACATGAGTCATCTTTATAAAGCGAGATGAGAACTCTTCATTATTTGTCATGACTGCAGAAGTTCGAGTACCGAGGGCAACTACCTGCGCACCGGTCAGAGTTGCCACGTCGATAATTCCATCGAGATCTTTACTCTCTTGAGCTTTCACAAGTGCATCACCCAAGACTAAGCGACCTTCAGCATCTGGATTGAGAACTTCAACAGTCTTTCCACCATACATGGTGATGACATCACTTGGACGTGTTGCAGTATCGCTCACCATATTCTCTGCAAGCGGCGCCCATGCCTCGATAGCAACTGGTAACTCTAAGAGCGCAATTGCAATCGTTGCGGCGCAGACTGCAGCTGCACCACTCATATCTGACTTCATCGCCTCCATGCCAAGGGCAGGCTTTAGCGCAAGTCCACCGGTATCAAATGTGATTCCCTTGCCAACAAATGCATACTTCTTCTTGGATTTCCCGCTCTTGGGTGTGTAAGTAATGCTCAATAAACGAGGGGGATTAACTGAACCTTGACCTACTGCGGTGATTCCACCGTAGCCCTTAGATTTCAATTGACTCTCATTCATCACATTTACTTTGAGTCCTATCGATGCACCGCCAGCCTCTTTGACGGCATCAGAGATTGCTTTACAAAAAGTCTCAGGCGTTAAGTGGCTAGGGGGAGTATTGATTAAATCGCGCACTAAGTTTGTGTAGCGCGCCAATATTTCTGCGCTCTTTACCGCGCTCTTCGCCTCGGCAGTTGCTGCAAGCTCGGCGTGGACTGTGATTGTTTTTAATGGAGCCTTCTGCGCCGATTTAGTTGATCCACGAAATGATGTAAATGAGTAATTTCCAAGGGCTGCGCCTTCAGCGAGTGCCTTAACTGCCGCTGCTGTCTTAGCTGGCAATGAGATCGTTGCTGATGAATTTCCCGCAAGGGCGCGAGTGGCAGCACCGGCTGCACGTCGTAAAACTTCATTGTTATATGTAGATGCGCTCTTTCCTAGACCGGTAAAGATAATCAGGCGTGTTGTTGTGCCAGGAATCTTGATGACCTCGTCAGCTTTTCCAGTTGCCCCTACATCATTGAGAAGTGGCAGCAGCGCCTTCGCATCCAGGGCTAGATCACCAGCTTCAATCTGTAGCGCACCTTTAGCGCTCTTTGCAGATAAGCCCACGATAAGTACATCGTCTTTCACAATTCCATTAGAAAGGCGAATGGCTGTCATGTATGGACTCCCTTGTGAGACTTGCTTACTATGGCGATACCGCGTTACGGTCGTGAGCAAGTGTAAGTTGTTGCTGTGAAAAACTCACCTTTGCATCAGAAGCACCTAGATCTACAGGCGAAGATGGCCGATTTCGGTGGCTGGCTGATGCCGATTGAGTATCCCGGAGCTGGAGTTCTTGCAGAACATACCGCTGTACGTGAACGAGTGGGCCTCTTTGATGTTTCTCATCTTGGTAAAGCTAGCGTTAAAGGTCCTGGTGCTCTCGATTTCTTAAATCTGATGTTTACCAATGATCTCAATCGAATTACCGATGGCAAGGCCCAATACACGCTTCTGTGTAATGAAGATGGTGGCGTCGTTGATGACCTCATTGCCTATAGAAATTCAGAGCAGGATTACTTTCTGATCCCCAATGCATCAAATACCACCGCAGTCGTCGAAGTCTTAAAGGCAGAGGCTCCTGAAGGTGTCGAAGTTCTCAATCTTCATAATTCATTTGCAGTATTGGCGCTACAAGGACCAAAGGCGGTCGATGTAATTCGTAGCTTTGGGATTAATCCAACTATGGATTACATGGCCTTTGCTCATGTGGAAATTGCAGGAGCACAAGTAATTCTCTGTCGCACTGGTTATACCGGAGAGCACGGCTACGAGATTGTTCCATCCTGGGACGATGCATCTCGCGTGTGGGATGCGCTAGTTGTAGCGATGAGCGCATTTGATGGAGTGATTTGCGGGTTGGGTGCACGTGACACTTTGCGAACTGAGATGGGTTATCCACTTCATGGTCATGAACTCACTCTTGAAATAACTCCAGTACAGGCAAGCGCTGGGTGGGCTATTGGATGGAAGAAAGATGATTTCAGGGGCAGCCAAGTACTTCGTAAGCAGAAGGAAGAGAAGGTACTACCAACCCTTTACGCGCTAAAGGCTAACGATCGCGGTATTCCACGAGCTGGAATGTTGATCCGCAGTAGCGATGGCGCCGAGATTGGGGTTGTAACGAGCGGAACTTTCTCACCAACTTTGAAGACAGGTATTGCGCTGGCGCTGATAAACCCTGGCTTTGAGATTGGTCAATCAGTAATTGTCGATGTGCGAGGCAGAGATTCAGTCGCGACTATCGTTGAATTGCCGATGGTTGAATCTCACGTTCGCTGATTGTTAGAGCATCTCTAAATTCGATCGGGGTCATAAATCTGGCTCGCGTGTGGGCTCTTCGCAAAGCGCCCAAGACTTGCTTTCCAGCAATAGCGAGTAAGACTGAAGTAAAGATTGCTCGAGGTATATCCCACGCAAGTGCTGAAAGAAAATGATAGGTAATGAATCGATTGAAGTTCTCGGCGAAGGCGCCACCAGGGATATATGAAAGTTGTGAATCAACGCCGAGATACCAAGGCCAGAACTGTAGATCCATCGCGATTCCAAAAAACTGTGCAGCGAGAATTCCATAAACGATGAGCGCTATAAGTTCGCGACGCCCCCGCAATCTGCGAGGGATGAGTGCAACGCCAAGTCCAATCCATGCAGCGGCAAATGATTGATAGGCAAGCCAAGGCCCAATACCACCGGTGATGAATGCAGAGAGAACCATAGAAAGTGCGCCGAGTAAAAATCCAAAAGCGGGGCCGAATACTCGAGCACTGAGAATCAAGATAAACCACATAGGTTCAATACCAACTGCACCAGTACCTAGTGGGCGAAGCGCTGCGATGAGAGCAGATAAGAGCGCAAGGAGCGCTACTGATTTAGCATCTAAATCACCATTACTGACCTTTGCAAAGAAGAGAAGAAGTGCAATGGGAGCGCAGGCAAGGAAGATCCATTGTGGCGCTGAAGAATCTGATGTTACGAAGAATGGCCATAGAAAACCGAGAAGACTGATTGCGCTAACAATAAGAAGTGTGACTGCGCTTGCTGCCGTGAAAGACACTATGTTCCCAGTCCTCAATGGGGTCTTTGATTGGTTCCTCATCCCTTCACATCCAGTGCTGCAACAACATCGTCGACAGTGAGCCATGGCTGTGGGGCCATCACCTTTGCGACTTGTGGTGCAAATGCAGGTGAACTTAAGAGAACATCTAGCGTTGTTCCATCAGCTACGATTTCACCTTCTGCAAGGAAGATAACTCGATCTGCAAGCTCTGCAACTAACTCCACATCATGTGTTGCAAGCAGAACGGGGGAGTCAAACTTTCTCGCAAATTCTTTGAGTGCTAGCGAGAAGAGGCGCTTTGCTTGGTAATCAAGTCCACGGGTTGGTTCGTCCAGGATAAGAACTCGTGGATTGCTGGAGAGAACGATGCTCAAGACAAGAGCCAACCGTTGTCCTTCGGAGAGATCATGGGGATGTGTATTTCCAGAGATATTTGGCACTAATCGATTGAGGAATTGGAAAGTTGATCCGGGCGGAATCTCATTTTCACGGTCTGCGCTCTCGCACTCTTGTGAAACGCTCTGTAGGTAGAGAAGGTCAGCTGGTTCTTGGGGGACGTAACCAATGGCAGTACGTCGCTCGCGACCTTGCAGCGAAACGGGTTTAACTCCATTGACCGATACTGAACCTGCTTGCGGAGACGCCACTCCGACAATTGTCTCGAGCAAGGAGCTCTTTCCGGCGCCATTACGTCCCATAAGCGCAACTATCTCTCCAGCTTTGATGGTAGTTGAAACTTTCTTCAGCGCATCTTTTTGGTCGTAGGTAACTACTACGGAATCGACTTCAATGACAGTTGGTTTTGTATTTGGCACACTCGCAGGTGCGATAACAATCTTTTCTCGCACATTATTGGTTAATCGGCGAACTTCACGAACACTTCTGCCAATTTCACTCAAGTTTAAGGCACGTGCCAGCCGAATAATCGGAGGGACCAAATCTGCTTTCTGTAGAATTTCATCAGCGTTACCTATGGATGTCTCGCCATCTCCTTCAATCAGAATGATGCGGTCAACAAATTGAATAACTCGCTCTAGGCGATGCTCGGCGATGATAACGGTAACGCTTAAATCGTGGACGAGGCGATGAAGTACCGATAAAACTTCTTCTGCTGCGATTGGATCGAGAGCACTGGTGGGTTCATCCAGGACTAAAACTTTGGGATGCATGACAAGGGCTGCCGCGATTGCTACACGTTGTTGTTCGCCACCACTTAAAGTTCGAATGGATCGGTCACGTACTGCATTGAGAGAGAGTAAATCCAGGACTTCTTCGATTCGCTTACGCATGACATCGGTGGGGAAGTTGAGAGCCTCCATGCCGAATGCCAGCTCTTCCTCAACGATATCCGTGACGAAACCATTGATTGGATTCTGTCCAACAATCCCGACGAGGTGCGCGAGTGATCCTGGCTTTACTTCACGAGTAGAAATTCCATCGACAGTGATACTGCCTGCCAATATTCCACCGGTGTGATGGGGAACAAGGCCATTTATCAAACGCAGTAGTGATGATTTACCAGATCCGGTATGGCCCATGACAAGGACCATTTCTCCTTCTTCAATCTCGCAGGTGAGATCTTCAAGGATAGTCTTAGTTGATTGTGGGTAAATCAGAGAGACATTTGAGAATTTAATCATTGCGCCACCATCACACCAGCGGTTAACAAGGCAAAAACCAGGATGCCAGAATCCCGGAGATTCCATGGAGATGGTCGGTAGCGTGACCGCCTTCGTGAAACTCCATACCCACGTGAATCCATAGATTCAGCTAATTGCAGTGATCGAGTGAGAGCTTCTTCCAGCAATGGAAGCGCAAGACTTCTAATGCCAATTTTCTCAATCCCTCGAAGTCGCTGGGCTTTTCTAATTCTCTGCAGACTCTGCACCAATTGCGGAAAGACTGAGGCAGCGATCACCAAGGTAATTCCAATTTCATAGATGAAGAAGGGCAGAACTCGTAAAAGTTTATGTGGGCTCGTTAGAGCAGAAGCAGCGCCAAAGAGAAGAATCATCGTTGCGATGATGATTCCCTCGTGAAGTGATGAGGAGAGTCTTTCCGCAGTGACAGCGCCACCAATTCGAATACCAGGCATCCATGAAGGCAGTTGCAATATCGGCAGGCGGAAGAGTTCTGTTCCTGGAATAGGAACACCTATAAGTACTCCGACGATGGCGCGGATGGCAATAATGAAGGCAGCTATACGAAGTGACCAGGAGAAAGTCGCATTCCACGGCGATCCATCAGCTCGCACCTTCACGATAAGAACCGCTACACCCATCGCAGCAAGTGCCACCCATGTCGAATCAAGGGTCACAACACCGATTGCGGTGAGAAGTGCCCAAATCCAGAGAGTTAATGGGTGTAGCGGTTTCTTCATTATCTAACTCAGAATTCTCTTAATTACTTCTTGAGTAGAGCTGCAGGAGTTTCAATTTCTACACCACACTCTTGGCGAGGGTATCCATTAAATCCACAGATGAGACCTGATGCTTCTGCGCGGACTTTGACTACTTGGCCCAACACATCGATTCCTTGAGATTTCTTATCAGTTCGAACACAGCGAACCATTGTGCGCTTCACCTTTTCGCCAGCAGGTGCATATGCCTTTTTACCAAAGTCGATCACAAGTGCAATTCGTTTCTTTCCAGGAACTGCCTTGATATGTGCACAGATAGTGGCGAAATCAGGCTTCACAGAAGGTGCTTCGGAAGGAATGTCATCGCTACTGAAAACAAATGACCAACCTTCGACTGCGCCATCTTTTATGTCGACGGTAGGCCCTGTCATAGCTGCAGTCCATGTAGTTGCACCAGGTGCTGCCTGGAAGTAGCCCCAATAACGATAGCCCTTGGAAGCGGCCTCGGATGAGACGATAGAAGTTGTCGTTGAGATCAGCAGAATTAAAACTGCCATTGTGCTTTTTATTCTTGTATTCATGTAATGGAGTCTCCAATTAGAAGAGTCTCACAGGGGTAGCTCGCAAGCGCTCGGTGCGTAAGGTGCACCAAAGACCTTTGGACTACACCCCGCAAACCTCGGCGGGTGTTGGTCAATTGCAAATAACTCAGTAGGTAATCCGACTTGAACAGTTAAATGAATAACCGTCTTACGGTTGCGGGTCAGCGTCGGATTTGCACCGAACTTCCCCTAAAGAGCTATCTATTAAGTTTTTGTACTGCGTTGTAGTTCTGTACTGACTTGTGGCGTAACCAAACCATAGGGAAGCTCTCTTGGCAACAAGCCACGCTGGGAGTTAAGGTGCCAGCATGGAATATCGCCGCCTTGGAAATTCAGGAATGTACATTTCAGAGATCGCTTACGGTAATTGGATTACCCACGGCTCGCAGGTTGAGTCCGAAGCTGCGATTAAATGTGTTCGTACAGCGCTTGATGTCGGGATAACAACCCTCGATACCGCAGATGTCTATGCCGGGACCAAAGCCGAGTCCATATTGGGTAAAGCTCTCAAGGGTGTGCGTCGCGAATCTTATGAGCTCCTTACCAAGGTGTATTTTCCTACAGGCCCTGGGAAGAATGATCGCGGCCTTTCGCGAAAGCACATCATGGAGTCGGCCCACGCATCTTTGAAGCGACTCAATACGGATCATATTGATCTCTATCAGGCCCATCGATTCGATGTTGAGACTCCACTTGAAGAGACCTTACGAGCATTCGATGATCTGATTCGACAAGGCAAAGTTAGCTACATTGGTTTCTCTGAATGGACTGCCCCTCAAATTTCAGATGCACTCAAGATTCAAGATTCTCGCGGCTTTGATCGATTTGTTTCAAGCCAACCTCAATATTCCGCTCTCTCTCGAGCGATTGAAGGAAAGGTGATTCCACTATCCAAGCGAGAGGGAATCAGTCAGATTGTCTGGTCTCCGATGGCGCAAGGTGTTTTAACGGGCAAATACCTTCCTGGAAAGAAGCCACCAGCTGGATCGCGTGCTACCGATAAGAAGAGCGGCGCTAACTTCATCTCAACATTGATGAAGGATGAAGTCCTGCAAGCGGTGCAGAATTTACGTCCGATAGCTGATGCTCATGGCTTAACGCTTTCGCAGTTAGCAATCGCATGGGTATTGCAGAATGAAAATGTTGCAGCGGCAATTATGGGAGCAACGAAACCTTCTCAAGTAAAAGAGAATGTGAAGGCAGCTGGAGTAAAACTCTCAAGCGACACAATGTCCGCTATCGATAAGGTCTTGGGAAATCTGCCTGAACGTGATGCCACGCTCGATAGAACTCCTCGCCCTAGAGCCTAGGAAGTTAACCGAAGTTAGAAGGCGTCCCCGCGGCTGATAGATGGCTTAGGTGTTCGCATTCTTCGCATCTGAGTTGATCGCAACCAGCCGTACATGGCAATTCCCTTAGTTGGCGCATCTGGGAATTTCTCAGCTACCGCCTTCTTGAGTTTACGTCCCAGAAAAATTCCATCAATAACCGATGTCAGCAATACTGAGTACATAATGATGATGCTTCCAAGTTGGAATATAGGCGATGGAATCAAAGTCAGAATTAAAACGATGAAGATAATTGGTAGGAAGTATTCACCAATTGATCGACGGGAATCAATGTAGTTGCGCACATAGCGCTTAACGGGACCTTTATCGCGAATCGGAAGAGCGTTCTCATCGCCACGAAGATAGGCAGCGCGGTTTGCAACTCTCGCTACGCGAGCGGCTTCCTTCGCTCTCTTCTTCTCTTCCTTGGTGGAAGCAGGTGCAAGAGATGAAACCTTACGAGCCGCAATTGCATCTTTGCGCTTAGGAGTTGGACGACCTTTATTGCCTGCTGTCTTATCCGATTTAGATTCAGTCATGGGCGCAACTATAGAGCGAGCATCTGCTCGAGAGCCAACTTCGAGTACTTCGCAACTCTGGGATCTACCTTAATTTCATTCACAATATGGCCAGCTAGTACCGACTCCATAGCCCAGACGAGATGGGGCAGGTCGATGCGATTCATAGTGGAGCAGTAACAGACTGTCTTATCAAGGAAGAGGACTTGCTTATCGGGGTTCTGCTGCGCCAATCGAGAGACAAGGTTTAACTCGGTTCCCACAGCCCAAATGCTGCCAGCAGGGGATTGAGAAACGGTCTGGATAATTTTCTCTGTACTTCCAACAACATCTGCAGCAGTAACGACTTCATGCTGACATTCTGGGTGAACAATAATTTGAATGCCATCGATACGTGCTCGCAGTTCGTCGATCGACTCTCTGGTAAATCTTCCATGGACCGAACAATGCCCACGCCACAAAATCATCTTGGCGCCACGAATCTCATCTTCAGTGAGGCCACCCATTGGTTTCCATGGATTCCACAGAACGCAATCATCTATCGAGAGACCAAGTGAGCGAACTGCCGTATTTCTTCCTAGATGTTGGTCAGGCAGAAACAAGACTTTCTCAGATTTTTCAAATGCCCACCGTAGGCTCTTCTCTGCATTAGATGATGTACAAATAGTTCCACCATGCTCCCCGGTAAAGCTCTTGATCGCAGCAGATGAATTCATGTAGGTCACAGGAGTTGTCTGTGGTGCAACTCCGATTTTTTCTAGTTGCTTCCAACACTCATTAACTTGATTAGCTGTAGCCATATCAGCCATAGAACAACCAGCGGCAAGGTCAGGAAGAATTACACGTTGTTTTGAAGTTGTAAGGATGTCGGCGCTCTCTGCCATGAAGTGAACGCCACAGAAGAATATGAATTCTGCATCGCTTTGGGCTGCAGCTGCTTGAGCAAGCTTGAATGAGTCACCTGTGATATCAGCGAAGGCAATAACCTCATCGCGCTGGTAATGATGTCCCAGAATGAGAGCTCTATCGCCAAGTGCGGCACGGGCTGCTTTAGCTCGTTCAATTAACTGAGGATCGCTCGCCTCTGGAAGTGTCCCGCTGCAAGAGACACCGCGCTCAGATGCGAGATCTTTGCCCTGCCCCAAGATGAGGAGGTCGCTGAGCGAGATTGTCATAGGGCTATTCTCATGTGTTTCGGTTAGCCACGGCAACCTGACGCGGGTATTCTTTCTCTCATGACTACTGAAACAACAAGCACTCCAGTCGAAATTACAACTGGCATCACCTTGACCGATGTCGCTGCAGCTAAGGTCTCAGCGCTCCTAGCTCAAGAAGGTCGAGATGATCTCTACCTCCGTGTTGCAGTCCAACCTGGTGGTTGTTCAGGTCTTAAGTACCAACTCTACTTCGATGACCGTAATCAAGAAGGCGATATCACTCGCGAATTTGGTTCCGTCAAGGTTGTCGTAGACAAGATGAGCGACCCTTATTTGATGGGTGCATCAATTGATTTCGTCGACACAATTGAGAAGCAGGGCTTCACAATTGATAATCCAAATGCACAAGGTTCATGTGCATGCGGCGATTCATTTAACTAATTCTTAACTTTCACTCTTCTACCTAGATAGATTGCGACCATGAAAATCGGCGTTGCAGGTTCTGTCGGCTTAGACCATCTCATGACCTTTCCGGGGAAGTTCACTGATTCTCTCGTTGCTGGTTCACTTGAGAAGGTTTCCCTCTCATTCCTAGTCGATGGCCTCGATGTTAGACGTGGAGGCTGCGCCGCCAATATCTCATTTGGGCTAGGAGTTCTCGGGCTCAATCCGATTCTCATCGCAGCCGTTGGAAAAGACTTTGCTGATTACGATGCTTGGCTTGTACGACATGGCGTAGATACTTCCCACGCACTTGTTTCGACAGAGCAACACACGGCCCATTTCACGGTAACAACAGATACCGAACTCAATCAGATCGCATCTTTCTTTCCGGGTGCGATGTCAGAAGCTCGCAATATTGAGTTGGCGCCGATCATCGACAAGGTTGGACTCCTCGATATCTTGGTTATCTCTCCAGATGATCCTGAGGCGATGTTGCGCCACACAGAAGTAGCGCTCTCCATGGGAATTGCAGTAGCAGCAGATCCTTCGCAGCAAATGGCACGTATGAGCGGGGAAGAGATTAAGAAACTCATCAATGGAGCTACATATCTATTTATGAATGAGTACGAGCTTGCACTCGCGATTCAGAAGACCGGTTGGAGCGACCACGAAATTCTCCAACGGGTGAAGTACAGAATTGTCACTCTGGGATCAGAGGGTGCTCGCGTCGAAAGTATTGATGGAACATTTTTCAAGGTCGGTTGCGCACAAGAGAAGGCAAAGGTTGATCCAACGGGAGTAGGCGATTCATTTAGATCAGGTTTTGTAGCTGGCCTTGCTTGGGGTCTCTCACTGGAGCGCTGTGCACAACTTGGTTCAATGATTGCAACATATGTGATTGAGACAACTGGAACCCAGGAGTACAGATTCACCAGTGCTGAATTTGTAGATCGATTTAGCTCTGCCTATGGCCAAGATGCAGCAGGAGAAATTGCAGCCCACCTTCCTAAATAACCGAGATAACTTCTTTCAGGGCTTGAATAACTCTCTGAATTTCTTCCTTTGTGACATCTGGTCGAATCGTGAAGCGTAAATGTCCACCTGTCTCATATCCCATAGAGGCCAGGACATGGCTCGGCTGTAAATCCGCAGCCGAACAGGCAGAACCCGCATCAATATCAATCGCGAGTTTTGCAAGCTCTCGAACAATTACCTCATTACGAACGCCTTGAACAACGCATGAGAGTACGGAGTTTGTTGAGGGCGCACCTTCGCCAACAATCTTCACCGCCTCCAACTTCTTTAACTCGGAGATTAGGTAATCGCGATTTTCAGGGGTTTCAAGAGTGAAATTCTCTAACGCGACAGATGCTGCGATAAGTAGTGGCAATGAGTAAGAACCAGGTGCGCTTATCGGTGCAAGGTGCGGCAAGGGATAGGCGAAATCTGCGCGGTTAGCAATCGCAAGGATTGAAAGCCCCGCTGGCCCATCCCAAGATCGCGCATCAAAGAGCGCGCTATCCCATCGAGGTGGCAGGGCAACTCGGGCACCCGAACTAGTTGCATCGACAGAGATATATCGAGCGCTCTCCATTGCCCGATTGTGAAGTTGGGTAATTCCAGTTTCACCAT
This sequence comes from Candidatus Planktophila sp., assembly GCA_044239085.1. Classification (GTDB taxonomy): domain Bacteria; phylum Actinomycetota; class Actinomycetes; order Nanopelagicales; family Nanopelagicaceae; genus Planktophila. The sequence goes on along the minus strand of JBIICC010000004.1, from coordinate 9,882 downwards.
TTACTAGTTGAAAACTTAAGGTGGTTGCAGGGGGTAAGGTTTCAGGAAATGAAATCTGTCCATCTGCTTCGACGGGAAGTTCAAGGCTCTTGCCTTGATGGCCACGAACTATCGCCCGCACTTTGCCCTTATCAATTGAAGCGTAAGCAAAGGTAGACTCTTTTGAGAGAAAGCCTGCGATAGCAAGGAAGTGGCCGAGTGAGGGCTCTCCCAGAATTTCAACACTCTGCGCAGGAATCTGAAGTCGGGAAGCGATATTTTCAATCGATTGATTCCGAAGAATCGCAGCCCTCGAGGCCGCTTGCGATTGTTTCTTAGGGTCTGCCCAACCTTGGTCAAAGGCGGCTAAAAGCGCATTGCGAACGGGTGGGGAAAGCGGGCTTTCCGAGGCGAAATTTCCTGTGACACGAACCACCGGATGAACGCTACTCGCTCGGAGAGAACCACGCACATCTCGCCACTATCCTTTACCCATGTCTTCTCAAGCTCGCCGCTCATGGCGCCCATTACGCGCAATCGCGCTGATAGGCCCGGCACTTGTGCTTCTCACGGGCTGCTCATTTGATGCCAACAGTATTTCTGGAATGGGTTTTCCAAAGGGAGTTTCGAGCGTCAACGATATTTCGATCTCGTTGTGGCAAGGCGCCTGGATTGCTGCAGCAGTAGTCGGAGTATTTACTCTTATTCTTATTTTGTGGCCTGCGGTATTTCATCGAGCCAAAGTAGGTCAGAGTGAATTTCCAAAGCAGACTCAGTACAACGTCCCTATTGAAATTCTTTACACCGTAATTCCGTTTATCATCGTGGCTGTTCTCTTCTACTTCACGGTTGTTAAAGAGACGAAAATCGTAGATAAGACAACTCCAACAAAGCATGAAATTACTGTTAACGGCTTCCAATGGTCATGGCAATTTGGTTATCCCGAAGCAGGCGATAAAGCGCTTGTTACCGGAACAACTGCTAATCCTCCAACTCTCTACCTTCCTAAGGGTGAGAGCGTTCGTTTCACGATTAATTCAAATGACGTCGTGCATGGATTCTGGATTCCAGCTTTCATGATTCAGATGCAGAATCTTCCAGGTGAGACAAACCACCTTCAGTTCACTGCAAATAAGCTTGGCGAATATCCAGGACGTTGCAACATCCTCTGCGGAAGAAATCACTCACAGATGCTCTTCACTGTAAAGGTTGTAACACCCGAGCGTTATCAGAAATATCTTGACTCATTGAAGGCGAGCACAGCATGACCACGTATGCAGAACGTCCCACAATCGCAGCGCCTCGTCAGGGAGTCCAGAAAACATCACTGGGATCACAATTTGTAAAGACAATTACTTCAACCGACCATAAGAGAATCGGCTATCTCTATCTAGCAACATCATTTGCATGGTTCCTTATTGGTGGCCTTCTCGCCTTACTTCTTCGCGTGGAGCTCACCCGTCCAGGAATGCAGTTCATGAGCGTTGAGCAGTACAACCAGATCTTTACAATGCACGGAACAATCATGTTGTTGATGTTTGCGACACCGCTCTTTGTTGGTTTTGCCAATGTCATCATGCCGCTTCAAATTGGCGCAGCAGATGTTGCTTTCCCTCGACTTAATATGCTCTCTTACTGGCTATTCCTCTTTGGTTCTATCCAAGCGGTTGCAGGCTTCCTTACTCCAGGTGGAGCTGCATCATTCGGCTGGACCGCCTATGCACCTCTTTCAAATTCAACCTACTCACCTGGTATCGGTGGAGACCTCTGGATCATGGGCCTTGCAATCTCTGGCCTCGGAACAATTCTTGGTGGCGTCAACTTCATTACAACTATCTTTACGATGCGTGCACCAGGTATGACGATGTTCCGTATGTCGATCTTCTCTTGGAACGTACTTCTCACTTCGATTCTTGTACTCCTTGCATTCCCACCACTTGCAGCAGCGCTCCTAGGCCTTGAATCAGATCGACTCTTTGGAACGCATATCTTTGATCCGGCAAATGGAGGTGCGATGCTCTGGCAGCACCTCTTCTGGTTCTTTGGCCACCCCGAGGTTTACATCCTTGCCCTTCCATTCTTCGGAATTGCAACAGAAATCTTGCCGGTATTTAGCCGTAAGCCAATCTTTGGTTATAAGGGCTTGATTGCAGCAACGATTGCCATTGCGGCTCTCTCTGTAGCTGTATGGGCGCACCACATGTTCGCAAGCGGAAAGGTACTTCTTCCATTCTTCTCATTTATGACATTCCTTATCGGCGTTCCAACTGGAGTTAAATTCTTCAACTGGATCGGCACAATGTGGCGTGGCCACGTCACCTTTGAGACGCCGATGCTCTGGGTTATGGGCTTTCTCGTAACATTCCTCTTCGGTGGAATCACCGGAATTATCTTGGCATCGCCTCCACTCGACTTCGCTGTATCGGCTTCTTACTTTGTAGTAGCTCACTTCCATTACGTGCTCTTTGGAACAGTTGTATTTGCGATGTTTGCAGGCTTCTACTTCTGGTGGCCAAAGTTCACAGGGCGCATGCTCAATGAACGTCTTGGAAAGATCCACTTCTGGACCCTCTTCTTTGGCTTCCATATAACATTCTTGATCCAACATTGGTTAGGAATTAAGGGATTCCCTCGTCGTTACGCAGATTATTTGGCTACTGATGGATTTACTGGCATGAATATGGTTTCAACAATCGGTTCATTCCTACTAGCTCTCTCAATGATTCCATTCTTCATCAATGTCTGGATTACTCGTAAATCTCCACTCGTGAATGTGGACGATCCATGGGGCTACGGATCATCTCTTGAATGGGCGACATCGTGTCCGCCACCGCGCCACAACTTCACATCGATGCCACGCATTCGCTCTGAGCGCCCAGCATTTGATCTGCACCATCCTCACATTAAGACAGAAGGTCACTAGTAATGAATGCTAACTGGAAGTTATTCTCTGGCCTTGCAATCTTCTACGTCATCATGGCGATTGCGTACTACTTAGTTGGTGGAGAAGCAGTAGGAATTACAGGAATGACTCTGGCTGCCTGCCTTGCGGGAATGGTCGGTTTCTATCTTTGGTTTACACAGAAGCGAATCGGCGTGGCAATCCCATCGGATAATGATGATGCAGAGATTGCAGATGACGCTGGCGAATTAGGCTTCTACAGTCCGCACTCATGGTGGCCTCTACCTGTTGCTCTCAGCGCAACAGCAATGAGTTTGGGTCTCATCATTGGTTGGTGGTTGACTCTCATTGCACTAGGTGCCTTGGTCTTAAGCATTATTGGCATGGTTACAGAGTATGAAAAACCAGCGCTTGATTCTCATAACTAATCTCCACTAAAACTATGGATAAGGTGCGAGCAGAGATCCTTCAGGTGGATTACCCACTGACAAGTGCGGCTCGAATATCAATCTCTGCTAGCGCAGCGAAAATCTTTGAGTATCTCGCCGACCCTTACGCTCATGCCTACTTCGATGGCTCAGGTACCGTAAATAAAGCGTTACGAGCACCAGAAAGGCTCAACCTAGGAGCCAAGTTCGGTATGGGAATGAAGATTTTCATCCCTTACAAAATTACAAATACTGTTGTCGCTTTTGAAGAAGGCAAGCTCATCACGTGGAAGCACCTAGGTGGCTGGACATGGTCTTACCAACTTAGAAGTATTAATGAGAACCTCACCGAGGTAACTGAAGTTTTCGATCTCAATCCGGCGCCAGCTCTTGGTAAGTGGTGGGTTAAGAGAACAAAGTCCCTTGAACGCAACGGTAAGTGGATGGCGAAATCTTTGGTCTTGCTAAAGGCTCTCTCCGAGCAGTGAAGCGCGCCATATCGGTTGCGCCATGGATCTTCATTGTTATCTGGAGTTCTGGCTTTGTTGTCGCAAAGTACGCACTTGAATCTGCAGATTCACTCTTCTTCTTAGCTATACGACTTGTTTTGGCGACAGGGATACTTTTTCTACTTACTCTTGCCATGAAGCAGCCGATTAAGATCTCTCGCGCAGACTTCTATACATCGATTCTAATTGGTTTATCTCTGCATGGTCTCTACCTAGCGGGGGTTTGGTATGCCATTGATCTTGATGCTCCAGCCGGACTCTCATCTGTTGTAACAAGTTTGCAACCGGTACTTGTCTCGCTCTTTGCAATCAGTTTGTTGGGGGAGACTCTCACCAAGATCCAGACAGTTGGACTCGTACTAGGATTTCTCGGCGTCATTCTCGTAGTTCTTCCAAAACTTAGCGCAAGTGATGGCTTTACCGCAGAGTCGCTGGCTTTTCTTGTCATGGCTCTTTTAGGAAGTACGGCTGCAACGCTGCTTCAGAAGAGAATCGGTCGCTCAATTCCGCTGATGATTGGAACAACAATCCAATTTGGAGCAGCAGCTATCGTCCTTCTTATCGTCTCCATTGCATTGGGTCGCACACGATTTGAATTCACGGCTCATGCATTCTGGTCAATGGCGTGGGCAGTTCTTGTTACATCGATTGCTGCCGTTCTATTGCTCCTGTGGCTTCTGAATAGAGGCACTGCAGCAAAGGTTTCCAGCCTTCTCTATCTTGTTCCGCCGATGGCCGTGCTTCAGGCGCTCGTACTCTTCGGTGAAAAGGTTAACGCCCAGGCGATCATCGGAATTGTGATGACCTCACTGGGCGTTGCCTTAGTTCTGCGAAGCTAATTTACTAGTGATGTCCTTCTAGCTCACGACGCTCTGTCTCAGTTGCCTTCGGTACTGCAACTGCTGTTGCTCGCGAAATGCGATTACGCAACTTATTCTTCAGCGCGCCTGGACGACGAACGCCTGCTCCGTCGTGCTCAGGTAGCTCAAGAGGAGCAAGTTGTTCGTGCGAAGTTAGAAGCCAAGCCTTCTCAGCTGAAATTGGCTCGTGAACTTCAATGAATTCACCATTTGGCATACGGACAAGACGGCCTGTTTCGCGACCATGTAGAACGAGGTCGCGATCTGCCCGTTGTAATGAGAGACAGAGTCTCTTCGTTACAACGAAGGCAATCGGTGGAAGAACAATGATTGCGATTCGAGAGAACCACATCATCTGATTAATTGTGAGATCAAATGTTGTAGCGATAATGTCATTGCCACCGTTTATAAGTGAGACAAGTGTGAAAGTAAGCGCCATTGCACCGATTGCAGTTCTATTTGGCGCATTGCGCGGACGATCCAGGAGGTGATGCTCGCGCTTATCTCCGGTTGCCCAACTCTCGATAAATGGATAGAGAGCAAGCCCAGTAAACATAATTCCTGGCAAGATCAAACCTGGAATGAGAATGTTCCAAGAAACTGTGTAACCAAAGAGATAGGTTTCAAGTGGCGGAGCCATACGAACAAGCCCATCGAGCCAACCCATATACCAATCGGGTTGAGATCCAGCTGAGACTTGTCCCGGCGTATATGGCCCATAGAGCCAGACGGGGTTGATGGATGCCACGGCTCCTAGAAAAGCTGTCACACCGAATACGATAAAGAAGAAGCCACCAGCTTTAGCCATGTAGACAGGCATCAATGGATAGCCGACAACGTTCTTCTCTGTGCGACCAGGACCTGGGAATTGTGTGTGCTTCTGGTACCAGACGAGCATGAGGTGAACTGTGATGAGTGCAAGGAAAATTCCTGGCAATAGAAGAATATGCACTGTGTAAATGCGTGAGATAAATAGTTCTCCAGGGAATGCTCCACCGAATGCAAAGTAGGAGAGATAAGAACCAACTACAGGTAGCGCCTGGATGATGGCCTCTGCAATTCGAATTCCTGTACCTGAGAGAAGGTCATCGGGAAGTGAGTAACCCAAGAATCCTTCAACGATTCCCAGAGTGAGAAGACCGACGCCGATGATCCAGTTAAATTCACGTGGCTTGCGGAATGCGCCCGTGAAGTAGACGCGCATCAAGTGAACAACGATTCCAACCATAAAGATCAAAGCAGCCCAGTGGTGAATCTGGCGCATCAGGAGTCCACCACGAACCTCAAATGAGATATCGAGAGTTGATGCATAGGCCGCAGACATCTTGATGCCTTGCAGCGGCTCATAGGAACCGTTGTAGACAACTTCCTTCATTGAAGGGTCGAACCAGAAAGTTAAGAAAGTTCCTGAAAGTAGAAGAATGATAAATGAGTAGAGTGCAATTTCTCCAAGGAGAAATGACCAGTGATCGGGGAAGACCTTTGTAAGGTTCTTCTTCATCCACTTTGCAGCGCCTGTGCGATCGTCTACATAGCCTGCGACGTTACCGGCGATTCTCTCGCGTGCTGTCATGTTAAACGCCCCCAAAAGCTAGGTCCAACTGCTTCATTAAATGGTGCTGCGGCTACTAGGTAACCCTCTTCATCCACTGTGATATTTAACTGCGGAAGTGGTCTCGCCGCAGGTCCAAAAATAACCTTTGCAGCTCTTGTCACATCAAAGGTCGACTGGTGGCAAGGGCAGAGAAGGTGTTTGGTCTGTTGCTCGTAAAGAGCCACAGCGCAACCCATATGTGAGCAGATCTTTGAGAAGGCGATGATGCCTTCATGAGTCCACGAAAGTCGCTCTGCATCGAGGTTGAACTCTTCGGGGCGCAAACGAATCAGTAAAACAGCATCTTTAGCGACATCATCGAGGTGGCGTACTTTTCCAGCAGGAAATTCAGGAAGGGTCTGCGCAACTGCACCAACCTCAAGATCCTCTGGTCTGATTGGTCTATCGCCTGGATCTGTAACGAGGCGAGTGCCCTTCTTCCAGTTAGTCTTCTTAAGATCATCGCCAGGAAGCGGACCAAGGTCGCGAAGAAGCAGTACAGGTGTAAGCGCCGATAAACCAAGTGCTGCACCGAGAGTGGTCTTGATGAGAGGGCGACGGCCTAGCCCAGCATCTGCAGCTCCAGCTTTAACTGTATCAACGAATTCTGCACGGTCTTCATCTTCAGATTTAAACTCATGACGTTGTGCAATGACTTCTTCATCTGGCATCAGCGTCTTTGCCCAGTGAATAAGACCGGCACCGATACAGAAGAGTGCGATTGCCATTCCCATGCCAATACCCAATTGGTGAAGGTTGGTATCACCCATAATTGGAATAAAGATAAAGACATCATCCTTAATGAAGATGTAAGAGTAGATAAGAATTAGGGTACCAAGCGCTGATAGAGCAAAGAGAATCGCAACTTGGCGTTCTGCACGAAGAGCAGCTTTTGGATCAGTATCAGCTCTGCGATGAACGTGAGTTGGAAGTCCTGGATCTTTAATTAATTCGATCTCGTTAGACATATATCCCTATCTCGCCTTCGTCGCTAACCAGACTGCGCAACCAATGAGCAATCCGATTCCTAGTGTCCACACAAGTAAACCTTCAGTTACTGGACCAACTCGACCGAGAGCTGCTCCGCCAAGCTGTGGTTCTGCTTCAACAGATTTAATCCACTTGATCATGGAGAGCTTCTCTTCAGGAGTAATTGTCTTATCACTAAATACAGGCATTGATTGAGGGCCAGTAATCATCGCTTCGTAGATGTGTTTAGGTAGAACACCCATAACAGTTGGCGCATATTTGCCCTGTGTGAGTGCGCCACCTTGACCTGCAAAGTTGTGACACATTGCGCAGTTGGTACGGAAAAGTTCTCCACCTTCTGCGACAGAGCCATCTCGCTCATAATTAAGCATCTCATCTGTAGGCACTTCTGGTCCGGGAGCTAGTGAAGCAACATACATTGCAAGAGCATTTACCTGCTCTGGTGTATAGACCGGCTCCTTACGCATCGCCTGTTGGCTCATATCCGCCATTGGCATTCTGCCTGTGCCAACTTGGAAATCTACAGATGCTGCGCCAACACCGATTAGCGATGGAGCAATCTCTACGCCTTCTGCATTGAGCCCATGGCATGAAGAGCAGCCCTTAAGAAAGAGTTGCTTTCCTTCTTCGATAGCTGCTGAACGATCGGCAAGGACAGTGGTCTCAGAGTTAACCGCACTCGCAACTTGAAAAGTAGTGCCGATGGTGAAGAGAGCAAAGATCAGGAGAACTGGTCCTGCCGCTCGATGTCTGCGTAAACGCGAGAGACGCTTCACTGTATTCCTTTCAGTTGGGTGGCTAATTATTTAATGAGATAGATAGATGCGAAAAGTGCAATCCAAACTACATCGACAAAGTGCCAGTAGTAAGAGACGACAATTGCGGTTGTTGCTTGACCTTGAGTAAAGCGACGAGCCTTTGCAACGCGGACGAGAACGATAAGGAATGCGATGAGTCCACCAGTTACGTGTAGGCCGTGGAAACCTGTAGTTATGTAAAAGACTGAACTGTATGCAGTTGATGAGAGAGATACGCCTTCTGCTACGAGGTGCGCATATTCATACACTTGGCCGGCGATAAAGAATGCCCCCATAAGGAATGTCAGAGAGAACCATTCGCGCATTCCCCATGTCGAGACTCTGATGAGTGAACCAGTTCTGCGAGCTTGGTAGCGCTCTGCAGCGAAGACTCCAAATTGGCAGGTCACTGATGAGAGAACAAGCACCGTTGTGTTGAATGCAGCAAATGGAATATTGAGAACTTCAGTTGTCTGCGCCCAGATCTCAGGACCTTGTACTGCGCGAGTTGTGAAGTACATAGCAAAGAGAGCTGCGAAGAACATGAGCTCGCTTGAAAGCCACACAATCGTTCCAACTGCGACTAAGTTGGGGCGAGTAATCTTGTGGTGCGAGCTCACACTTGTACTTGTCATGGATGGCATTATTCCCGAAAAGGGCCGCACTAACCTATTCAAAGCCCCCGAAAGAGCGCTCAATTTCCGCGTAATTAGCGTGAAAAGGGTCACCCGGAAATGAGAGTCGACAGCGCCTCTATCCGGATTAGACTTCAGCCATGTCAGAGAATTCAGCCGCCAGAGAGCGCAAATATTCGATAGTTCTCTACTCGGATGACTCAACTGTCCGCCAGGCGGTCACTGCAGCCCTGGGTACTCGCGTCGCACCTGAGATGGCCGAACACGTTATTCACGAATTCGCCACAGCTGCCGCTCTTCGCCTCTATGTGGATGGCAAGAAGCCAGGCTCGGATTCACCAATCGATCTCTTTATCCTCGATGGGGAAGCGGTACCTGAAGGTGGCCTTGGAATTGCGCGACAACTTAAGGATGAAGTCTTTAACTGCCCACCAGTGATGGTGATTACCGGCCGCAAAGCTGATGCATGGCTTGCTGCCTGGGCGAGAGCTGAAGCAAATGTTCTGCATCCCATCGATCCCTTTACCTTGGCCCATACAGTCGCCGAACTTCTTCGTGCGCGAACAACTTCACTCACCGTTCTGTAACAAAGATAGCTAAGGCGATGTCTGGAAATTCTCCAACATGGAGCGCTGCTATTGAGAAGATGAAATCGGGGCTCGATCTCGAACCCTCTGAAATTCAAAGTGTGATGGGCGAGATTTTATCGGGCTCTGCAAATACCGAAGGCATTAAAGAGTTTCTTCTAGTCCTCAAAGAGAAGGGCGAGACGACCGAAGAAGTTGCTGCCCTAGTTGCTGAAATGTATGAACATAGTGCGCCAATAAATATCGCAGAGCGTGCCGTGGATACAGTTGGAACCGGTGGCGATGGCGCAAATACGATAAATATCTCTACAACTGCGGCAATCATCACCGCCGCTGCTGGTGCACGAGTTGTAAAGCATGGAAGCCGAGCAGTCTCATCTAAATCTGGTGCATCGGATTTTCTCGAAGCCCTTGGGGTAGTTCCTGGTCTTGATGGCACAGGCGTTGAACGCACCGTTCGTGAACTTGGTATTGGTTTCTGTTTCGCACCTGTCTTCCATCCATCAATGCGCTTTGCAGCACCCGCTCGTAAAGAGCTCGGCGTTGCAACAATCTTCAATATCCTCGGACCACTTTCTAATCCGGCAAAACCTAAAGCGGC